>DHOF01000055.1:422-24607 GCA_002411615.1 Ruminococcaceae bacterium UBA5397 | reverse complement strand
ACTTAAACTCTCATGCCGACAACCCACCATTCTGGATGGGTGATAACGATCTTTTTGACGCCGGCGTTAAAAAGATCGTTATCACCCATCCAGAATGGTGGGTTGTCGGCATGAGCGTTGAAGACCAAGTTCGCCTTGTCAAGGATTATCATGTAATTCTTGAGCGCTGCTATGCACAAAACATGGGCGGCGGAAAATATCGCAGCAACCTGCCCGACAACTTTGAGCTTATCAAAACCGTCGGCTACAAAAACGTAATGGTAGACACTGACGGTGGTCAGACCGAAAACCCTCACTGGGAAATTGCAATGCACAAATACATGCAGTACCTTTATGACCACGGCATTCCCGAAGAACAAGTCCGTTATATGACTCACGATATCCCCTGTAATCTGCTGGGGATAGAAAAATAATCTGGAGGAATCAAAAATGCTGAGCTTAGTAATCGTCTTAGCCATTGCTTTGGCTGTATACCTTGGCTATAAGACCAACATCAACACCGGCTTCTTCTGCTTTGTCTTTGCATACCTCATCGGCTGCTTCTGGATGGGTCTCAAACCAAAGGAGCTAATTGCCTTCTGGCCCACCAGCACAATGTTCGTCATTTTGGCAGTTTCCCTCTTCTACAACGTAGCTGCTGCCAACGGCACTCTCGAAAAGATTTCCCGCAGCCTACTTTATGCATGCCGCAAGTTTCCAGGCATTCTGCCCTATGCACTGTTCGCTGTTGCAGTTATCCTTTCCGTCATGGGCGCTGCCTACTTTACCGTTCTTGCCTTCCTCGCTCCTATCACTCTTGTAATCTGTGAAGAAGCAAACATGGACAAGCTTACCGGTGCCATCGCAATCAACTGCGGCGCTCTTGCCGGCGGCGATTTTCCGACCGCCGCCCTGGGCGTTGTGTTCCGAGGCCTAATGGGCACTGCTTATCAAGGTGCCCCTGATCTTACCCCTATCGATGATTTTACTGCCACTCTGACCATGTTCGGTCTCGCGATCATCTCTAGTCTTATCATCATCACCTTTTTCCGTTTTGCCTTCAAGTCCAACCGCAACATCGGCAAAGGCATTACCTTCGAAAAACCTGAAGCCTACAATAAGGTTCAGCGTCAGACTTTGACCCTCATTCTTATCATGATGGCAGTCGTCCTGATCTTCCCCATTCTCAAGCTTCTCGTCCCCGGCGTCAAGGTCTTCTCTGTCATCGCAGGCCAAATAGATGTCGGCCTTGTTGCAATCGTCTTTGCGGTCATCGCTCTTCTGATGAAACTTGCTCCTCAGAAAGAAATCATTGCAAAGATTCCATGGAATACGATTCTTATGATTGCCGGTGCCGGCATGCTGATTGCCGTCGCAGTGAAAGCTGGTACCATTACCATGCTCTCCAACTGGATCGGCAGCAATGTTCCTACATGGCTCATTCCTATGGCATTGTCCATCGTCGCGGCAATTATGAGCTTCTTCAGTTCTACTACTGGTGTTGTCTGCCCGGCTTTGTTCCCACTTATTCCCGCGCTGGCAGCCGCTACCAGTCTGAACCCTGCAGTTCTTTTCACCTGCACAGTTCTCGGTGCGCAGAGCTCGGCTATTAGCCCATTCTCCTCCGGCGGCAGCCTGATTCTTGGCTCCTGCGGCAACGAAGAAGAGCGCAACGCTCTTTTCAACCGTCTGCTGTTCGTGGCTGTCCCAATCAGCGTTGGTATCAGTGCAGTCTATAATCTGATTGTCTCTATAATCATGTGATTCTTTACTTTTTGCTCAAATTTATTTTTGCGCAGAAAATAAAAACCATCTTACAGGAGTAAAAAACAATGGTTAAATTATATGAATCCAGTATTTACCTCGTAAATGGCGAAACTATCGTCACCGACAGCGCAGCACTTCCCAGTCTTGTCGGTAAAACCGTCTCTAAGGAAGAAGCCACCAAAGGCACCATGGCCTACAGCATACTCAAGGCTCACAATACCACTGATGATATGGATAATCTTCAGCTGAAGTTTGATTCCATGACATCACACGATATCACTTATGTCGGAATTATTCAGACTGCCCGCGCCTCCGGTATGACTGAGTTCCCGCTGCCCTACGTTTTGACAAACTGCCACAACTCTCTTTGTGCGGTCGGCGGCACGATCAACGAGGACGACCACAAGTTTGCCCTTTCCGCTGCCCATAAGTACGGCGGTATCTATGTTCCTACCAACATGGCAAACATTCATTCCTACAACCGCGAAACCATGTCAGGCTGCGGGCGCATGATTCTTGGCTCAGACTCTCATACCCGTTATGGCGCTCTTGGCACTTTGGCGATCGGCGAAGGCGGCGGCGAGCTTTCAAAACAGCTTGTCGGCAAAACCTATGACTTTGCCCGTCCGGGTGTCGTCGCGATCTATCTGACCGGGGCTCCGAAGCCCGGTGTCGGCCCTCATGATGTCGCGCTTTCCATCTGCGGCGCTGTTTACAAAAATGGATATGTAAAAAACAAGGTCATGGAATTTGTTGGTCCCGGCATTAAAAATCTTCCAATCGAGTACCGCAATGCCGTTGATGTTATGACCACTGAAACCACCTGCTGGTCTTCCATCTGGGTCACTGACGAAGCGACAAAGAGATACTTTACCGTCCATGGCCGTCCTGAAGCTTATAAAGAAATCAAGCCCGCTGATGTTGCCTATTATGACGGCTGTGTTTATATTGACCTTTCCACAGTGGAATGTACAATCGCAATGCCCATGCATCCCTCCAATACCTATACCATTCATGAGCTGCAGGAAAATGCCGCTGACATTCTGCATCTTGTTGAGGAAAATGCCAACAAGCAGATAAAGGGAGCAAAAATGGACATCGTCAGCAAATTGCACGACGGTGCTATTTGGGTAGAGCAGGGCGAGATTGCAGGCTGCTCAGGCGGTACCTTTGATAATATCTGCGCTGCTGCCGACATTCTCAGAGGCAAGAGCTGCGGAAATGGTGCTTTCACGCTGAGCATCTACCCCGGCTCCATGCCCGCTTTGGCCCAACTGATAAAGAACGGCAGAGCTGCCGATCTCATTTCTGCCGGCGCCATCATGCGCGAATGCTTCTGCGGCCCCTGCTTCGGTGCAGGCGACACCCCTGCAAACGGCGAATTTTCAATCCGCCATACTACGCGCAACTTCCCCAACCGCGAAGGCTCCAAGCCCGGCGAAGGCCAGATGGCCGCTGTCGCTCTTATGGATGCGCGCTCTATCGCAGCCACTGCGGCAAACGGCGGCAAGTTGACCGCCGCAACCGATATCGAAGTTGCGTATACCAATCCTGAGTATAAATTTGATGGCAGTCTCTATGAAAAGAGGGTTTACAACGGCTGGACAAAGCCAGAACCCAAGACTGAATTGAAATTTGGCCCCAACATTAAGGATTGGCCTGCACAGCCTGCTCTGACCGACGATTTGCTGGTAAAGGTCTGCTCCTACATCACTGACCCTGTTACCACTACTGATGAGTTGATTCCCTCGGGTGAAACTTCTTCCTACCGCTCCAATCCTGAGCGTCTTTCCGAATTTGCTCTGTCTCGCCGCGATCCTCAATATGTTTCCCGCAGCAAAGTAATTCGCCAGCAGGAACGTGACCGTCAGGCAGGCAAAGGGCTTTCCGCTGAGGTAAAAACAGTTTATGCTGCTCTGACCTCAGCCGGAATCAAGAATGACCCCGAAAACACCAACATCGGCTCTACAATCTTCGCCAACATGCCCGGTGATGGGTCTGCACGTGAACAAGCCGCCTCCTGTCAGAGAGTCATGGGTGCATTTGCTAACTTTGCTAAAGCTTATGCCACCAAGCGTTATCGCTCTAATTGCATCAACTGGGGCATGACTCCCTTCCTTGTAGAGAATCCAGAGGTATTTGAGCTAGGTGATTATATCTTTGTTCCCGGTGTACGGCAAGCTATTCTTGAGAACAAGTCCAGTTTTCCGGCATACGCTGTCAAAATTGACGGCACCGTTACGAAGTTCTCCGTCTCCACCGGTACTTTGACCGAAACCGAACGTCAGATTATTGTCGCCGGCTGCCTGATCAATTACTACCGCAATCACTAATTTAGCCTTCTTCTTACCTTTTTGTACTGAAAAGAAAGCCCACAACTGTAATACAAGTTGTGGGCTTTCTTGACGTTAAATAAAAAAGTTCCGGACAAGATACCATTTTAAAAGTTTCCGCATAAGATAGATGGAAACTTTTTACCTAAAATGACCAAAATTCCGGAGGCCTTTTTATGAATGACTTTTCCCAGTACCGAGGACTTTCCTCCGAAGAAGCTGAAAAGCGCCTTAAAATTTATGGAAAAAATGAACTTTGCCTCTCACAAAAGAACCATCCCCTAAAAAGATTTTTAAAAGTTTTAAAGGAGCCAATGTTTCTTTTGCTTCTGATAACAGCAACACTGTATTTTTTTCTCGGAAAGCCACAGGACGGCGGCACCATGCTGATTTTTGTAGGCGGCATGATTGCCATCGACAGTATCCAAGAATGGAAAACCGATCGGACACTTTCTGCTTTGCGTGAACTTTCAGCACCTCAAATTCCGGTCATTCGGGACGAAAAGGAGCAAAAAATTTCAAGCTGTGATTTGGTTCCCGGCGACCGAATGCTGCTTTTCGAAGGAGATAAAATTCCTGCGGATGGACGAATTCTAACATGTTCCGATTTTATGGTGGATGAATCAACGCTTACCGGAGAAACAGAAGCAATTTCAAAAGTTCCCTTTTCTGAAAATGATTTTTCGGAATTTTATTTTCGCCGGGACAGCTGCTATGCCGGGACTCTGGTAACGCGCGGAAGCGCCGCCGTTTTTGTAGAGCGCACGGGGCGTTTTACGGAATACGGAAAAATTGGCACTTCTATTTCTCAGGCACCGGAAAAGCCAACACCGCTTCAGTCTCAAACTGCTGTATTAATTAAAAGCTGCGCTGCTCTCACCATGGGACTTTTTGTTTTGGTGTCTCTTTTAACTTTTTGGAATCTTTCTGCTTTTCCCCTGCGCGAGCGTCTCACGGAAAGTCTGCTTTCTGGAATCACGCTCTCAATGGCGATGATTCCGGAAGAATTTCCAGTCGTTTTAACGGTATTTCTTTCAATGGGCGCATGGCGGCTTGCCAAAAAACATGCACTGGTGCGAAAACTTTCCAGCGTAGAGACACTGGGCGCCGTTTCGGTCTTATGTGTAGATAAAACCGGAACCCTCACAAAAAATCAAATGAAGGTAACAGCACTTTGGCCAGTTAACATAAATCAGTCTTATCTTGCCGAAATCATGGGGTTAGGGTGTGAAACCCCGCCTTATGATCCGATGGAAAAAGCGATGCTGCGCTTCTGCAGAGAACAAAATATTTTAGTTGATTCTTCTTCCCGCGGAGAATTTCTTGCAGAATACTCTCTTACAGACGATCTCAAAATCATGGGGCATGTCTGGAAACGAAACGGTCACGTCGAAATTGCACTAAAAGGCAGTCCCGAACAGATTTTAGGACTCTGTAGGCCTTCTCAGGAAACTCTTGAAGCCGCCCGTAAAAAATACGAAGCTCTTTCAAAATCCGGACTGCGGGTAATTGCCGCTGCGATTCAAATTCTGGAGGAATCACAACCGATTCCAAAAACAATTTTAGAATGTCATCCTCAGTTTGCTGGACTGATTGGGCTTTGTGACCCCCCTCGGGAATCCATCAAACAGGATATTGAGAACTGCCACCGCGCGGGAATCCGTGTTCTAATGATTACCGGAGACAGCCCTTTAACCGCCTGTGCAGTCGCCCAAGAAGTCGGGATTCAAAGTACGGATAACGCCATCACCGGAACTATGTTGGATCAAATGGACGAAGCAGCACTTTTAGAAATTGTCAAAACAAATTCTGTATTTGCCCGCACGATTCCCTCTCACAAAATGCGGATTATAGAGGCCCTTCGAAGAAATGGGGAAGTAGTTGCAATGACCGGGGACGGCGTAAATGATGCACCGGCCTTAAAGTATGCGGATATTGGTATTTCCATGGGAAAAAAAGGAAATCAAGTCTCCCGGGAAGCAGCCGACCTGATTTTAATGGATGACCGCTTTTCTACTATTATTGAAACGATTCATGACGGCCGCAGAATCTATGAGAACATTCGCAAAGCCGTAAGCTATATTTTTACCATCCACATTCCGATTGCTCTTTCGGCAGTCTTTATGCCGATTCTGAGGATTCTACCGGATGCTCTCTTTTTACTGCCTGCCCACATCATGCTCTTAGAGCTTCTGATTGATCCAACTTGTTCTTTAGTACTAGAACGTCTGCCGGCGCAGCCTGGCCTTATGGAACAGTCCCCCAGAAAAAGAGAAAGCTCTCTGCTTTCTCATCATCTCCTCGGAAAAAGCTTATTTCAGGGATTGGTTCTGTTCCTAGTATCATTCGGTTCTTATGTTTTTTATTTGAATTATTTACACGAAAGCGCTGCCTTTGCCCGCTCTATGGGGCTCTGTATTTTAATGACTGCCAATTTCTTTTTGGTGCTGCTTTTTGCTTCCGATCGGGGATTTACTTTCAGAGGACTGCAATCGTTTCTGCGAGATCGAGTCTTACAGTTTTCCGCTCTCGGAACATTTTTCCTCATGTTTTTGACTCTTAATTCCCCATTATCCGCTTTTTTAAAGCTTTCTCCTCTGCCGATTTCTCAATTTTTTCTGTGCGTTTTTCTCGCGGCAATTTCTGTTTTTTGGTATGAACCTATCAAACATTTTTTTCGTTAATCATTCAAAAGTATCTAAGATAATTCCTGCAGCGCTTTTTGATAGGCATTTTCTGTAATGGGATCAAAACAGACCATATAAATCGTCTCAATGCCACAATCAGACTTTAAAAATTCTAAAATTTCAGAAACCGCAATTTTTGCTGCCTCTGCGAGTGGGAAGCGATAAATCCCAGTACTGATCGATGGAAACGCAACGGTGCGGCAATGTGCTTTTTGCGCCAAATTTAAACAATTTCGGTAGCAGTTTCTCAAAAGCTCCGCTTCTCCTCTTTTTCCTCCGTGGAAAACAGGTCCCGGCGTATGGATCACATACTTTGCCGGCAACCGATATCCATGGGTAATTTTTGCTTCGCCGGTAGAACAGCCGCCCAACGTTCGGCATTCTTCCAGAAGTTTTGGCCCTGCCGCACGATGAATTGCGCCGTCTACTCCGCCGCCTCCTAAAAGAGTTGTATTTGCAGCATTCACGATTGCATCTACCTGCATTTTCGTAATGTCTCCTAAAACGATCTGAAGTTGTGACATAAAAACTCCTCCTTTTTAAAATTGATACCAAAAAGAGCCGATCCCTTTTGCTGCCTGCAAAAGCGATTCGGCTCTTTCACAATAAAAATTTCAACTGATCATTACACAGTCAATTCTTCCATGACTGCATTTTCGGCTGTCAGTTAAGCTTCTGCTTTCCAAAGTCCGTGCAGATTGCAATAGGCATAAGCTACGGTCGGCTGATCGTCAGATGTCAATGCAAACACTGCTTTCGGCTCTTCTCCGGGGTGCAATGCCTTGTGCTGATAACCATTTTTCGTTTCCAGGCAGATCCACTGAATCGAATGCTCTTCAGTCATCGGGTGCGGAGTACTGCCGACTTTGACCGTAACAGTACTGCCTGAAACTTCAATGACCGGAACATGTTTCTCAACAGCCGCGTCTGTCGTATTCGGAACAAGTTCCTGCATCTTCTCTCCGCAGCACACAACTGGGACTCCGCTATCATGTACTTTGACGACAATGTTCCCGCAATGACGACAAATATAGAACTTCAGTTTGGACATAAAAAACACTCCTTTTTCTTTGATTTTTTGTCTGCTCTTCGGATTCAGCCATCTGTACTGATTCTCTTTTATCATCCGACAAATGACTAAATTCTTGTTTTTAGTATATCATATTTTTCCAGTAATCTGTTAATGATCTGTTAAAAAAGCTCTATTTTATTCTAAAATATGGCTAAATATCCGTTGTAAAAGTATTGGCCTTTTTATCTTTTCAATATTGATACCTGCAGACTGTCATAGAAAAACAGGGCAATCAAAATGGTTTTCTGGCTGTATCCGCCAGCGCCCATAGCCATTGGCACAACGGCAGTTGCCATCGGCGTAATCAACGAAGACATAGATGCCAGCGCACACAGGATGATTGGTCCGCGCGGATCGCAGCCCATTGAAACGCAGGTCATAATAGCTAACGGTTCCAGCACTGTCGTAACAGCACGATTGTACAGTACTGAGGTCATTAGGAAGGCAACAATATAGAATGCTGCTCCAATGAGATAGCCATTGCTTGTGTGGCCAAGTATAGAAGCAAGCCCTTTTCCTAACATGTCTGCAGCACCGGTCTGACCCAATGCATTGCCCATCACAACTATGCCTACATACAGCATGATAATGTCCATATTCATGTTATTGATCGCTTCACGCTCGGTCAAAACACCACTCGCTACGATCACGATAGCACCAATCATGGTAGCTTCCCAAGAAGGAACACCCAACATCAAAGCAATAATAACTGCTACAAACACACCATAGCCCAAAACTTCACGCACAGGGCTGAGTGGTTCCTGATGCTTAAGTTCATGACCTTGCACCATGCTGGTTGGCATTTCCGGCTGTTCCAGCAAAAATTTTGGGACTACAAAGATTGCTAACAAAAGGGTGATAATTCCAACTGGGAATATAACAGCTGTTTCTGTCCACATGTTAAACTGAGTAGCAGTCCAACCATAGGATTGCATATAACCGTTATCAGTGATATACCATGCTGCATAAGGGTCAATAGGCTCTATAATAAATACGCAGGACACCGATGCGATCGCGATTGGATACATCATTTTAGACGGACTGATATGCATCTCGTCGCACATACCCTGCACCAACGGATAAACCAAAGCAAAAAGTGCGACAATACTGGGAATAAACTGTCCCAAAATGCAAGTCATTATAACATAAGTAGCAAGAACTTTCGTAAAGGAGCCTTTGGTCACCTTATAAAGCATCTTGGATAGATGAGTGATCATCTGGGTACGGCTTAAACCCGCAGCAACAATGAACATGCAGACCATCGTAACAACGGTTGTACTGCCAAAAGACGGAAGCGCTGTTTTGACATCCGTACATCCGGTAATAATCAAAAGGACCATAACAAGCATTGAAGTAACTGACATTGGTATCTTTTTAATGAAAAACGAGACAATCATAAATGCAAAAATGATTAAGCATATTGTCATCTGGGACATTTCTTCTTCCTCCTTATTAAACGAAATTAAATATGATTGAACTTCTCTGCACAGAAAAATCAACTTGACTATTTTGAATCCATTTTTATATGCCTTCAGAAATTTTAGGTTTTACCTCTTTTGGAATAGGAGCACAATATACCTGGGATTTTGTTCGTTTGAGTTTTTCCTGCTTAGCGCGTTCAACAACAGCAGGGTCTCTTAGTACATCGATTGCTGCACCCGCGAGTACTTTACCTGCATAAAGCATTCCTTTATGCGCTATTCCGCTTTTTCCTACTGCAACTTCTTGCCAGGAATGCATTGCCGTTCCTGCAGGCATCGTTGCTATATTGAGCTGAGCTACTGGGCACACCCAACTAACATCTCCCACATCTGAAGAGGCAAAACCTTGACGTTCCATTGGGAATGGCATCACCACATTATGTATATCGCTATTAGAATTTTGGGAAAGCTTTTCCTGCTCTTCAGGATCAGTAACATCCAGAACGAGCTCATCAAAATAGGAAGCACTCCCTTTTTGAGTCGCGCGCATAGCCTTGGCCAATGCAAAATCTTCTTTTGAAAATTCCGGTACGGAAATTTGTTCCAGATTTCTCTGCAAAACTTGAAGCAGATTTGTATTCATCACGGTATTGGAACAGGCCTTTACAAATTCGATTTCCACCCGTGTATCCGTCATCATTGCCGCACCATTTGCAATACGGTTGACCCTTTCGTACAGGTCTTTGGCTTGTCCAAGCTGTGGTGCGCGCATCAGATACAGCCCTTCTGCATAAGGTTGAACAACCCCTGGAAGTGTGCCGCCGGTATTGGTAATTGCATAATGAACTCTATTATCCATGGGCATGTGTTCACGCAAATACTGCACGCCGGTATTCATCAGTTCCAAAGCATCCAATGCACTGCGTCCAAGTTCCGGTGACATGGCCGCATGAGAAGAAACTCCATAGAAATGATAACAAGCCTGGTAGTTTGCCATGGTGCTTTCGCATGCCACGCTATTTACTTCTCCAGGGTGCCAACTGAAGGCAATATCCAATTCATCGAAGACACCGTCACGTGCCATAAAACCTTTTCCGGCACCGCCTTCTTCTGCCGGGCAACCAAAGAATTTAACAGTTCCCGGCAAGCCGCTTTGTTCCAGATAATGCTTTACTGCAATCGCTGCTGCAAGGGAGCCTACTCCCAACAAATTATGTCCGCAGCCGCGGCCGGCACCACCAACTTCAACAGCCTTCTTCTCTGGACATTCGGAAACCTGACTTAATCCAGGCAGCGCATCGAATTCTCCCAAAAATCCAATGATTGGTGCTCCTGAACCAAATGTTCCGGAAAAAGCAGTAGGGATTCCGGCTAACGGGCGTTCAACTGTAAAACCTTCCTGCTGCAATGTGTCGCAGAATAATTTGGCGGCCTTCGTTTCGTGGTACCCGATTTCCGGATGATCCCATAAAAAGTCGCTCATTCCAGTGAGCATCTCGCCCTTCTCATCAATAAAAGTAATTGCCTGTTCTTTGTTTGTTGACATAATATTTGTGATCCTTTCCGTCTATGCTGTAATTGCTGCTTTTTTAAGTAGTTACCCATGGACTCTAAAGTAAAGTGAAAAATGTTGAATTTAAAATTATTAAATGAAAATTTTGCTATATTTTAAGACACATTTCGGAAATTTCAATTAAAATACACCATTAAGGCACAGAACGGTCAAGTGGAATTTACGCCTAAAATCAATCTTTTTCCTTTTCCACAAAGGACAAATTCCAGACTTGGTTATTATTTAATTAAAAAACTATTTTAAGATATTTTGTATCCTATTTTTCTCTTGAGGAGCTTTTTGGACATATTTTTAGACACTTGTCTTGCTTTTGTCATTTTTGTAGTATACAATTGTGATGAATAATAATTGTATAGTGAGAGGATATTTTCATGTATTCGATTGGTGTATTTACTACTGAGCAGTCCCTGCGATATATCATGCGTATTGATAAGGAAATGCGCACATACAGCAACATTACTTATTTGCCTTATTCTTCTCTGGAGCATTTGGAATTTTTATATGAGAAAAATGCTAACCAGTTTGATGGACTTTTGTTCAGTGGCTCCTATCCTTACGAAATCATTGTTAAAAAGTATAATAATCTCATAAAGCCTTTTACCTATTTCAATATTCCGGACCGCGATTATTACAAACTGATCGCACGATTGGCTGTCCAAAAGCCCCAGTTGGATTTTTCACGGGTCTATTTTGACCGACCACAAATCCCTGTTGATTTTGCTTCTATTTTTAACAAGCCGAATATGCCTCTCCTCGGTACGGCTCCCATTGATTGGGAAACGGTCGATGCCGTTGAGTGGTACAAGCCCCTGCGTGAATATTATCGTCAGGTTTGGGACAGTGGTAAGGCTGATTTATTAGTCACCCGATTCGGCAGTATGGACGAATACTTCAATGAAAATCATATTCGGCATGAATTTTTATATCCTTCAACCGAATCTATGATAGAAACTTTCCGCGGTCTAATCATGCAGCTGAGTGCTGTTTCTATGCACGACTCTGCAGCCTGTATCGGGCTAGTTGGCACAGCACGTGCTATGACAGAAGCACAACGCACTGCATTATCCACACAGTTACAGACTTGCAACAAGCAGTTCGGTATGCCTTTTCTTATCTACGAGCATGGCAATCATTATGAATTGACCACAAATATTGCAGTCCTCAAAGAAATGTCTCAGCAATACACCACCTGTCCTGTTATGACATTTTTGCAAAACAATCTGGATTTTCCAGTCTGCGTAGGCTGGGGCTGTTCCAATAACGTGATTGATGCACACCGTAACGCACAGCGAGCAATAAAAGAAGCTTTTCTGCGCAAGGGTTCTGCTGCTTTTATTGTTACCGCGGATAATGTAATTATTGGGCCGCTTTCCAGCGCTCGAAGAATCAGTTATACGGATTCTCCAAATCAGCATCTTTCAAATCTAAGCAAAAGCCTTTCTGTTTCCCCACTCTATCTGAGTAAAATCATTTCCGTTCTCAATCAGAAGGGCAGCGACACTTTATCTGCAGAAGAGTTAGCATTTTTTCTGAATGTTACTACTCGCAGCGCATCGCGTATTCTTTCAAAACTGGAAGCCGGAGGCGCCGCAACCGTTCAATATAATCGCCAGCTTAACTTGCGGGGACGGCCTGCTAAGATTTACAAAATCCTTTTCAAAAATTGACATAACGAATTACACTAACAAAAAAAGGCGCTGCGGGTTTCCCCGCAGCGCCTTTGCTGTTATGCGTTGAATTATACACTATAAAAAGACACGTATCAATTTTTTTTGCAAAAAATTAAAACTACAACATTAAAATTATAGAAAAGCATGATTTCATACTGTAATTTTATCGAAGCATAGGCCCCTAATTAGCTAGAAGATTATTCAAATAAATTTGCCGTATTATGTGGATTTTGATTAAAGCAAACTGTAAATTTGCAATTTTAATTGTTTATAATACATAAGGAAAAATTAATTCAATCCCAAACCCACTGTCTGTCGGAAATTCACTTTCAAGGCTCACCTCAATGGAAAGTGCCTCGGCATATTTTTTCACCAAATAAAGACCCATTCCTGTCGCTTTTTGACGTTCAGGGTGATTTCCAGTAAACCCCTTCTCAAAAATAAACGGTGCGTCTTCCGGTGGAACTCCCGCTCCGTTGTCTCTCACACAAAGATGAATTTTATGATGATCATTATCCTGCCAGGTAGACATAAAAACTCGTCCCTCTTTTTTCGCCGCATATTTAACGGCATTGCTGAGCAGTTGTGAAATCATAAAGGCAAGAATTTTTCTGTCCGAAACGACGGTTACAGGATTCCATTTCGTCACAAGGTGTACCTGTTTTTCTTCTATGAGAGATGCAAATTCTTTGATTACTTCTTCGGCACACTCATCCAGCCTAAACCTCGTAAAATTGTAATCTGCATGAGCTGTCTGTAGACGGGCATAGTAGAGAATTTTCTCGACATCTTGGCTGATTTGCTGTCTTGAATGCTCCATTCTGCTGTAAACATACGGGCTCATCTCGTCTTTATGATTTTCCAACACCAGCGTTATGAGAGACATCGGAGTTTTGATTTCGTGCGTCCACGCTTCTATATATTCCTGATAATTCTGCAAATTAAGCTGTTTTTCGTTAAGATCAGCATTTTGCTTTTTTAGTCTTGTATACACTGTTTCAATCACATGCGCCCATGAATCATCAAGCGCAGCAATAAGGGCCTGTTTTGCAGCTTCATTCGGATCATTCAGAAAACAATTAACCGCATTGATCTTTCTTTTTTGAGTTCGGCACTGCAAAAAATAGCCGATCCCAATGATGATCGCTGTAAAAAGCAAAATAAACAGACATATGCTTTTCATCGCATCCGGGCGAAGCAGCCATGTTAAGAAAATAAAGGTCAAATCCGTTAACAGAAGCAGAATAAGCCAGTGCCCGATTCTTTTTAGAAACAATTTCATAAACCCGAAACCTCCAGCCGATAGCCTTTCCCCCGAATCGTCATGACAATATTTTTAAGTCCCATTTTGCTGAGATTCTTACGAAGCCGCGTCATATTGACCTGCAGGATATTTTCGTCCACAAATTCGTCTGTCCCCCATACAAAAGAGCATAATTCCGTACGAGAAACAGGCTTAGGATGTTTTTCCATCAGAAGGTGAAGAATTTTGCCCTCCTTCTCCGGCAGTATCATGTACCTGTCCTTCAAAATCAGTTTATAGGTATCGATATCAAGCGATAATTTGCCGCACTGAATGACATTCTTTACCTTGCCATAAGTCTGCAAAAGCCTTCCCGCACGGGCAAGCAGCCGATCCGGGTGGCATGGTTTGATCAAAAAGTCGTCCGCTCCGAGGCCAAGTGCTGTCAGTTCGTCATTGAGCGTATCACGGGCAGTTAGGATTAGTATCGGAAAAGAAGTTCTTGCTTTTAGCCACTTGCAGAGTTCAAAGCCTGATTTACCGGGCAGATTAATATCCAGCACAACAAGGTCAGGATGTAGACCAAAAATCTCCTGTTCCGGAGCAGCAAAAGAAGAGATACCCGAGACCGAGTATCCCTTCTTTTCAAAGGTCATCATGATTTCTTCACGCAAATATTCATCGTCTTCCACTATGACAATTTTTATCAAGCGGCTTTACCCCCGATCTGTAATTTCAAGCATTCTGATTTCCCGGCAGGCCGTCCGTTTTACAATCGATATATAAATAATCTCCGTCATAATAAAGACAGCCAGTGCAATCGCTGCAAGCGCAGCAACGGTCGCCACTGAAGTGCCGGTCGGCAGCCGTGTAAGATTTGTAAACATGACAAAGATCGCAACAATACTGTTACAGACCGCAACACTGAGCATAAGTGTAAAAAACATCTGAATCTGTTTTTTTGCAGAACAGCATAAGTCTTCCGTAGCTGCGCCAAGAATCAACAGAGTAATATATCTGTGCTTATTCTTCCGCTGTTGAATTAGATATTTTAAGCCAACCAGAGTGTTGGAAATCAGCAAAAACAAAATGCCAAGATAAATTGTCAGATAGCTTGCAGCCACAGTATAAAACAGATTTCTTCCGATGCCGCCAAGATAGCTGTCATATTGAAGACCCGTTTCCGCAAGACAGCCGCCCATTTTCTGAATTGCCTGCATAAGCCCCAACTGATCCGTTAAGCTCTTCTTTAGGTGTATATTTTGGCAAAACGGTTGTGTATCTTCTGCAAGTTTCTGATACAGCTCATCGGGAACAATTAGTGCGGTATAAAGCGTAATGGAACGGTTGGCGACAATGTTGTCATGATATAGCTGAGGCAAAAGATCATATTTTTGTCCGTCTATCCCTATCGTCACTTGGCTTTTCAGCGCTTCATTGAGCAGATCATAAAAGTCGAATTCTCCGCCCATCGTCGAATAAAGTGCCGCTTTGTTTGTGCTAAGATCAATCGGCTCTTTTCCCATGGCAGACATCATATGATTATAAGATGTTTCTGACAGAATATATTCCAGATGAAAGTTCCGCACAAGATTATCAGCTTTTGGAATCTTTTTTAACGCGTTGATCATACTGGTTGTTTCAAATTTAGCCTTTGTCATGGACAGATAAACAGGATAAGAAGTTTCTATCATTTCGTTGATTTCCGGATTTTCTAAAGCGGCAGAAATTTCCGATTCTGTTCCCGTGACCGAAAAATCGGTGCTTCTCGACTCTGTTGTTCTGCCGATCCCCATGGCAATTCCATAAGAGATACTGGAAAGTGCAATCAGTAAGAGCAGAGATGATACTGCCAGCGACTTATGCTCAAACAGTACATTTTCCTGAATCTGACGCCCGGTAAAAGTTGCAAGTCCTGTTGCACTTTGGCTTTTGCGCGTGATTCGCTTTCCTATAAAACCGCCAAGTCCGCGGTACAGAAAAAAAGTTCCAAGGATTCCGGATGACAAAAGCACAAAAACAGAAATCATCAAAGCAGATAAATCCATGCTGCTCAGTTGGGAAATTGCAAAATAATAGGAAATCAGCAATAACAAGATCCCAAGAATAAAAAAGGTGCTGCTTTTTCTTTTTGACATCGGTGCCTGCTTTTGGGAAGCATCCGAACTTAAAAGTTTTGCCGGCTCTGCTTTTCCGAGCGGAATGCAGATGATCAGCATGGAAAGGAGTTGTACTATTACAAAGCCGCAGACTGTCCATAGGACAGCATCCCCAGAGAATGAAATTCTGTGACCGAGGATTCCTAAGCCAATGAGTTTCGCTGTTACAAGGCTGATTCCCTCTGTGAGAAACAAGGCCACCGGCAGCCCGATCAGCAGGGATATCAGACTGCTCCACAGCGTTTCACACAGCAGGAGTAAAAATAAGCGGCTGCGTTTCATCCCCAGCATGAGATACATGCCAAATTCCCGGCGTCGGCTGTCCATCTGATATTTACAAGCAAAGTATACCAGAAAAAATACGAAAAACAACGATATCACATACACAAATGGGATCAACATCATAAGTTTATGAACAGCGTCACTCTCGATCGTACTCAAAAAGCGCATAACATCCTGTTGGTCCAATGAGAGAAGCGTATAAAAAGCAACAATGGCAATGATGAGGGAGCCGAAGAACAAACCGTTTCCCTTGCGGTTTCTAGCGGCATTGCGCCGAATCTGCTTAAAGAACATTTGCGCTTCCTCCTCCCAACTGAGCCATAACGGTTACAATCCGTTCGTAGAAGAAGGCGGGAATTTCTGCTACCATGTTCCTTCTGAGCTCGTGGAACAGACGACCGTCCTGGATGAAGAGGATACGGGAACAATAGCTTGCCGCGTTGGCATCATGCGTGACCATCATAATCGTCTTATGCTGCTCATTATTGATAGAAGAAAGTTTATCCATCAAAATTTTAGAATTCTTGCTGTCCAAAGCGCCCGTAGGCTCATCGGCCAAAACAATGCTCGGGTCAGAAATTAAAGCTCTTGCCGCCGCAACACGCTGCTTTTGCCCTCCGGACATCTGTGATGGGAATTTATCCAAAACGTCTGTAATATCCAGTTTAGCCGCAATCTGCCGGATATTATTTTCCGCATCTTCCCCAGTGATGCCGTGCAAAGCCAGCGGGAGAGTAATATTTTCTCTTGCTGTCAGATTATCAAGCAATTCAAATTCCTGAAATAAATAGCCGATTTCCTTGCCGCGGTAGTTTGCCAGCTGCTTCCCATTAAAGGTTGAAATGTCCTTTCCGTGCAGAATGATTTTACCAGAGCTTGGCTTGATCATGGTCGCAATGCAGTTTAACAGCGTCGTTTTTCCGGAACCGCTGACTCCCATGATTCCAAGGAATTCCCCTTCCAACACATCAAAGCTAATCCCTCTTAGGGCTTCCGTCTTGGTGCTGCCTTTTCCATAGCTTTTTGTCAAACCTTCCACCTGTAAGATTCGATCATTTGCATTCATGGTAAATTCCTCCTGCTCATTAATTGTCTTCATTGTAGCATTCAGAACAGTCAAATACCACTTACAGTTGCTGTAAGGGAAACGCTCCTAAATCATTGCATGAGACTTTTCTTGCCGTATTATAAAAAACAACCCGCCATTTGAAAACGGCGAGTCTGCATCCATAATATTTAAAGTCATTCGAAAAACCGGGCAAAAAAAGCAGCAACGTGGCCGTCAGCTTTTTCATCTGCCTAACTTAACAATATTGTATCTCTTATAATAAGTGGGCAACTATTTTCCCCAGCCAACAGGCAAACAAAGCTGAAAAAAGGTTTAATCCCGCATTCATTCCACCCATCAGATATTCGCCGTCGGAAAAAAACGAAAGGGTCTCATAGCTGAAGGTAGAAAAAGTAGTAAGTCCCCCCATCATTCCGGTAGTCAAAAACATCCTGGCATTTGCAGAAATAGGCCAAGCACTGGAACTTGCCTCCATAATAAACCCCATAATGAATCCACCAAAGATATTTACAATCAAAGTTCCCAAAGGAAAATCGCCAAAATATTTGGCTGTAGCGGTCGAAATAATATAGCGGAGTGCTGCCCCAATGAATCCCCCTAAACCAACTACTAAAATTCTGCTTAACTTCATAACAATAATCCACCCTCAAGACAAAAATATAGGCTCCTACCTCAATTTCTTAAAGTAGAAGCCATTAGCAATTACTGCATTATAGTGAGCCTCATCACCAAACCACTCTATTAAGAGTATACAATTTTGACCCTTTTGTAAATATCGAAAAGTTAGAAATATTTTTACTCTTTTTATCGAATTTTGTGTCTTTATCACACTTTTGCTGACTGATAAACTCGACGGGCCTTGATCCTTTTTATTTACGAATTTACAATAAGAATAAACACAGGGGATAAGCCATATCAAAGAAAAAGAGTCCAAACGCAAATTGCGCCCAGACTCAGCTTATTTGGAGCAGGAGAGGGGAATCGGACCCCCATATTCAGCTTAGGAAGCGTAAAAGAACCACTATTCCTTGCGGATTTCAAGCTTTTTTGAACCGTGTCTGAACCGTATTATCTGAAAAATAGGCGTTAAGCTTATCGGCAGCCTTACGTTTATGAGCTGCATCAAGATGCGTATAAATTTTTAGCGTAGTTGTTACATCCGCATGCCCCATTTGCGCACGAGCCTGCACCACATCTACGCCCGCTAAATACATTATAGTACAAAAAGTGTGGCGCATCCAGTGCATTGTAAAGGGTGGGATCGTCATATCAAATAAATGCTGTCCTGGATTTTTCATACGCTCCAAATCTGCAGGAGTACGCGTGCCGTATTTGCGATTAAGCACTTTCATGTAGCTGCTCCAGAGTGCCGTCCATGCAGATACCGTCATCACTCTTCCTGTCACTGTGTGCACTATCAGCACGTTATCGCGTGGCAAACTTTGCATATAATCAATTAACTTTTGGGGTACATCGATAACACGCATACTACAATCTGACTTTGTCATATGCCGAAGGGTAGGTACATCGTTTGGAGGGTATTCAATTACTTTGTTGACTGTAATTGTATTGTTATTAAAATCAATGTCTTGCCATGTAAGAGCTGCTAATTCTCCTCGGCGCAAACCAGACAGCATCATAATAATTGCTACTGGCTGACAGCGATGAGGAGTATCCCATATCCACTGCTGTTCTTCATTGGTAAGCGCACGTCTCTTCTCTGCCTTGTGCATAGAGGTGGTAAGTTGTACCTGATCCACAGGATTATTTGCAAGTACTCTCCCTACCGCGCGTCGAAGGATCTGCTTTATTGTAGATTTATAGAAGGCAATTGTCCGATCTGCATAGTTTTCTTCCTGCATGGATATAAGTTTACGTTCTATGTCGTCCGCCCTTATCTGCCCTATTTCCAGTCCGGATAGTTCCTCTTTCCATACACTCACCGCGTGATCATAATTAGCTTTTTGTCCGGCTGTGATTTTAGCGGCTTTCTTTCCACGTAACCAATCATCCGCCCACTGTGCAAAAGTATCACGTTGAGATAGTATATCTAATCCTTTTCCTAACTCTAGGCGCACTTTATCTGCCTTTTTATTAGCTTCCTTGGGGCTTTTCCCATACACTTGCTTATAACGACTCTTACCGTTTTCATCTCGCCCGAGATAAATTTGGACACGATACCTTTCGTCTTTTCGCTTTTTTGGCTTTGTCATTTGTACCAATCCTCCTAAAAACAGGCGTAAAAATGCCCGGCTACTTGATTTTTGGCCGGACGACTGGTACAATATGGTTGTATTGTTGTTTTTGTCGGCTCCGGCCGATGATCTCCGCTCTCTGGTGCTGGTAACGCCGGAGGGCGGTTTTTTTATTTAATTATTTACTTTTTTTCTTTTCTAATCTGCTAATTCGTTTATGATATGACTCCGGATCTGCACTCATCTTTCCAGATGAGATTCTCTCTAAAGCTTGGTTACATAAAGCAATCGCTTCATCATATCTGCCTAATTTTTCTAATACAATACAGGGGCGATCAAAATATGCTGTACCATCTGGATTTTTCTTTACAATTTCTAAATATAGGGAAAGAGCTTCTTCAAATTTTCCTTCTTTTTCGAGGCCATGAGCAGTGTCATATTTTTTATATATCTGATCATATTTCTTTTGCTCTTTACATTTCTTCTCTTCTTGCCGAGTATTGTATTTGTCCAGCTCATCGATAAATCCGGTATTATACTTTATATCATTTGTTAAATTTTTTGCGAGTTGGTCATAGCTCATATTACTTATACGAGGCCTCCTAGAACGTGGAACCTTAATTTCAGGTTGAAATTTTATATACCAGTCACCATAACCTGTCTTGTATTCATAATCATCTTCTAAAAGTTGTTTGTGTTCCTTATTGCTAATCGACTTTCCCACATCATATTTTTGTTTAGCAGAATCAAATCTTATATTGGCACACATTTTGTCAATTTCTTTTTGCTGCAAAAAAGCTTTATGCTTTTCTTCATCTGCTTTTTTCTGTTCTTCTTTTTTTGCTTCTAACATGTCTCGATAACTACAGTCAAGACAAATTCCATCATCATTGAGAGAAAGAAATAAACCCCATTTACCGCACTTCTTACATCGTGGCATTTTAAATCTAGTCCTTTAAAATTATTTTATTACACTAATTCGGTATTCAACTAATTGTATCGGCAATCCTAAGCATTCGGCGATCTTTGACGCCGGATATTGCAAAAATTCTTTTATGTCATCGTCCGAATACAAAAGATCGACTGCAAAATAGTCAGCTTCCTTTTCGTATTTACCGATTGGAAAAAGAGTGTTTCCTTTTAAAAATGGTGTGTTTGATTCTGGGTGTAAAACGCTATGCCCTAGTTCATGTGCACATGTTCTATAAAGTCCTTTTTCACCGAGATTCAAATTAAGGTGTATTATTTTCTGGCGAAAGACTTTATTATAATAACCCTTTACACTGCCCAAATTTTCATACAGTACAAGCGTACCTTCATTGTTAGCAATTTCAAACGGATCTCTACTTTGATATTTTGTGCAAAGGGAATCCACAACCTTTTCAATGCGCATACACAATCACTCCGACTTTTTACGATACTTTTTTGGAGTATATTTTTGTTTTGCTATTTTCTTTGCAAGTTCAAGACTATTTTTGAGGCTGATGGCAAGTAATTCTTTCGTTTCATCGTCAAGCGGTTCCCCATCAAACATCAATCCTGACTGCTGCTCCTCCAATTGAGCAAGGGTTTCCTGCATTTTCTTTGATATATCACGCTCATCCTTCTTTGTAAGGGTGGGCGTTTTTTTAATAGTTGTTTTGCCGAGGAGATAATCAAGGGAGACATCAAAGTAATTAGCTATAGTTTGAAGTTTTTCAGTTTTTGGTATACTGCGTCCTCGCTTCCAATCACTCAAAGTGGTTTGTGAGATTCCAGTATCTTTTGAAACTTTATAAGCAGTAATTCCAGCTTCTTTTAATAGTCGTTCAAAAATCTCATACATTTTTGTTCACCTTTCACAAATTGGAAAATACTTCGCATAAGCTGTTGACTTATGAACAAAAGCGAAGTATAGTATTAGCATACAAAGCAAATGCGAACTAATTAACGCATTTGGTATGCAGTCGGTTTTGCTATTTACTTTTGTTTAGCGACATAATAATATCACAAAACCGAAGTAAACTCAAGTATTTTTAATTAAAAGGAGGGATTTTCTTGTCAAAACGCTATACCTGCGCAGAAATTGCGGAGAGATACAATATAAAGCTCTCTACCGTATGGGATTGGATTCGTAAAAAGAAATTATCTGCTATAAGAATTGGGAAGGAGTATCGAATCACAGACGAAGATCTTGCAAAATTTGAAGAAAGCCGAAAAACGGCATAAGAAAAGCCATCTGATCGGCATTAAGGAGATGATTTTCACTGTGTCAAGAGGTCCTTGGAAGAAGACATTCCCCGCCCAAGACGCTACTCCCGAAATTCTGACCACCGTGGAAGTTGCAAACCTGCTACGCATCACCCCGGAGGGCGTGTGTAATATGGCTAAGCGCCGGGAACTTCCAGCTGCAAAACTCGGGAAGGTCTGGCGGTACAGACGATCCGACATCATGGATTATCTGGACAAAAAAATCATGGAAGGAGAATCCGCTTAACCGGAAAGGAGGCGAGAGAAACGGAACTCGCTACAACAATCCTCATAGTCCTAACTTTTGTACTAAATTTAGTGCATATGATTATTTCCAGAGACTGACCGGTAGAGAGGAGGCAAAAAAGTGGAAACCGCTGCACTTATTATGTCAGTAACAGCACTGACTATCGTCGCCTATCAAATCGGTGCACAAGTTAGCAATTGGAAATATCAAAAATTGATGTCTTCACTCGCAGAACAATTAAGAAAAGATCAGGACGATTTTTTCATTAGGATGTGGAATCTTATTGCTAACCCTGATACTCCTTCTTCGGACAATTGGAAATGGAAGGAGGCAAAAGAAATGTATGTAAAAGATTTGGAGTCCTTTGTATTTGATAGCGAATCAGGCACTCTTTCAGTAAACGGGAATGAAATTGAAAATGTAACTGGCTTCTCCCTTACTTGTAAGGAAGGAGTATTTGAACTAGAAGTTACGGAAGCCTTTATCTCTTCACATTTACATAATTCAAAAATCAATTTAATAAAGAGATGATTCTTGTGAAACTTAAAGACTGGGCGCCTTACATTCCATCTATAGTCATGTCGTTGGCAGCGCTTGTGATTTCAATATTCATTTTGTTAAAGCCATAAAGGAGGCAAAAAATGTTGCATCACTACATCACGAAGTATGAGCAAAACGGAACCAGGTATGCAGAATCATGGCTTCAAATTAATTTGTTTGGAAAGTGTTTTTGCTTCTGCAAAAAAAGGATAAAAATTTGAGGAGGAATCAGTATGACAGCGATCTATAACATTGGTTTGCTTACAATCGCCCTGCTGGTAGCTTATGTAATCGTTTGGGCGGTTAAAAAGGCATGGAATGATTATAAGCAGGAAATCGGCAACCGCGAAAGAGTCCGGAGCAATCGGCAGAGTATGCGCCAAGGAATGAGGTGATTGTAATGGAAACACCTGAAATCATTGATGGCCTTAAAGACCTGATAAAAGATCGAAATTCATTTATTGACCAGAATGAACCCGATAATGTGTTTGAGCATGACAAGGAGGTTTTGAAAGCAGCCATTGATGCGTTGAGCGCCGCCCTGGGAAACAAGCCACTGACATGTGAAGGCTGCAAACATATTTTAACCGTCCATTTCGAATATCCTTGTAGCTCTTGCATGAGACTTCACGTCGACCGTTACGAAAGGATGGATAAAAAACTGATGGAAGAACTGAAACCGTGCCCTCTCTGTGATGGACAAGCAAAATTATGTCACGGATTACCATCAACGCAAAATCGTGGTACATATCAAGCATTTGTGCGCTGCAAAAAATGCGGGTGCAAAACAAAAACCTTTTTTCAGGTACCCTATGCATCAAAAGCTGATGTTGATAAAGCCGCAAAAGATTCTTGGAATCTCCGCGTTGCCCCGAAAAGTAATAATACAGAAGTTTTAGAAGCGTATCGAGGACTACTGCAAAAATCGCAGGAACTAAGTCAAATGCTGCTAGAAAAATTAGAAATGATGGAAGAAGGTGAAAACAAGCCGCTGACGATTCGAGAACTGAGGGAGCTTGCTGAAGCAGACGAAACGGTATATGAGGCTGATGGTACGCAGTGGGGTTTATACCCAGGTGATAATAATCAAATTCGAGCGTTATATACAACAGCCTCAGGTGGAAAGTGCGATGTTATCGTAGACGAATACAAAATTGCAAATGGTTTTTTCCTATATGCCAGCAAACCGGAAGGGAGCGGAAAAGCATGACCGCGAATGGCTGACTTTTGAAAACTACATACTTCCCAAATTGGAGGAATTAACTTGAAAAATACATTGACCGATCTTAATAATTACCTGTTTGAAACATTAGAACGACTTACAGACGATAGTTTGACTGAAGAAGATATGAAAAAAGAGATTACTCGCAGTCAAGCAGTGAACACTGTCGCTACAACGATTATTCAGAACGGTGAACTTGCTCTTAAAACCATGAAGCACCTCAATGACTACGGAATCGAAACTCCAGAAAAAGCAATTCCACCTATGCTTCAGACTTTAAAACCCGAATCGGAGAAAAAGCCATGAAGAAGTATTCAACAACAATAGTTGAGTATGTCAGGGTTCATGCTCCGGGGACTCCGGTTAAACAGCTTACAGAGGAAACTAACAAAGCATTGAGTACTGCTTTTACGGCCAGCGAAATGAAATCAATCATGAGCAATCATGGCATCAAAAATGGAAGAGCCGGATCTCTTCAAAAGAAAGGCTGCTCTTCA
>DHOF01000055.1:0-170 GCA_002411615.1 Ruminococcaceae bacterium UBA5397 | reverse complement strand
TCAGTCAGATAGCTGCATTTTACAAAAACCATAATCTCAATAGCGGCCTTACCGGACGATTTTCCAAAGGCCATACGCCAGCGAATAAAGGCAAAAAAGGCTATTGCGCTCCTGGGTGTGAAAAAAGTTGGTTTCAAAGCGGACACATCCCTATAAATCACCAGCCAGAG
>DHOF01000128.1:3059-8517 GCA_002411615.1 Ruminococcaceae bacterium UBA5397 | reverse complement strand
TCTCCCTTTGATTTCTATCAGTATTGGCGCAATATTGGAGATCAGGATGTAGAAAAGTGCCTCAAATTTTTGACCTTTTTGCCTCTTGACGAAATTCATGAACTAACACATGTAGAAACTGGAGAGCAGATCAACCACGCAAAGGAAGTACTCGCCTACGAAGTAACAAAGCTGATTCACGGAGAAGAGGAAGCAAAAAAAGCGCAGGCAGGGGCGCAGGCACTTTTTGGAGCCGGTGCTGATACGGAGCATATGCCAAAAGCAGAGGTCAAAGATTCTGATTTTGTGGACGGTTCTGCTCCTGTGCTTGATCTTTTGCTCAAAGTAAAATTCATTCCCAGCAAAAGCGAGGGACGCCGACTGATTCAGCAGGGCGGATTAACCGTAAATGATCAAAAAGTTACAGATGTCGCATGTGAACTTTCTGTAAAGGATTTTGCAGGCGGATCCGTCATTGTGAAAAAAGGAAAGAAAAAATATCTAAAGCTGATTCTTGCATAATTTTAACGGAATGAGGTGAGTCCATGACCAAAAAGCGAACTCTATGGTGGTTGGCACCACTTACCGTATTGGTTTTAATGAGCGTTGTTTATTTGGCTAATGGGCTTTTTCCTTTTGGGAAAAACACCATTTCATGGTGTGATATGAATCAGCAGGTCGTTCCCCTTCTGATGGATTTTAAAGATATTTTGCTTGGAAAATCCAGCATGCTTTTTAATTTACAGAATGCCGGAGGAATGAATTTTTGGGGAGTCTTTTTGTTCTTTCTCTCCAGCCCTTTTTCCTTTTTGGTTCTTTTAGTTCCCAAAGCGGATTTCTATTTGTTGATGAATGTGATGGTGGCACTCAAAATGGCCTGCAGCGCATGGACAGCAGGCTATTTGTTCCGCCGATTTTTCCCGAAGATGGACCCCCTTGCGGCTACAGCTTTTTCGGTCATGTATGCTTGCAGCGGATTTACCATGATGTATTTTCAAAATCTGGTGTGGCTGGATACGGTGTGTCTGTTCCCGCTCTTTTTAATAGGATTGCGCAAATTGTTTTTAGAGAAAAAACTCCTTCCTTACATCTTGAGCTTTTCTGCACTTTTAGTTGTCCATTTTTATCTTAGCTATATGATTGTGATGTGGCTGGTTTTAGCAAGCGGGATCATTTGCTTCTTTATGACATCAAAAGAACAAAGAGGAGAACGAATTTTCCTTTTAGGAGCGGCTACTTTGGCAGTCTTGCTTTTAACCGGTATAATCTGGCTGCCTGCACTGATGCAGTTTTTGGAGTCGGGGCGTGGAGAAAGCGTTGTAGAGAGTATTTCTTCTGGAAGCCTTTTGACAAGATGGGATACAACCCTGCCGGTGCTTACTTGTACCGGTATGGCGGTTGCTGCGATTCCACTGACAATTTTGGAAAAGAAGCGAACGGATCTCCATAAAGTTAGTTTTATTCTTTTTATTTTATTGCTGATTCCGCTTTTTATAGACCCGATTAATAAGATGTGGCATACGGGCAGCTATCAGGCATTTCCGGTACGTTATGGATTTATTTTAGTATTAATGGGCCTTTTAGCGGCTGCTTGTTCGATTGAACAAACGGATCGTTCAAAATTGCCTTTTCATACGGATAAAGACATTTTTGGGGTCAGTGTCGGAATTTTAATTTTGATAGGGATTGCTGTTTCGTGGCTATTAAGCCATCAATACGAAAATCTCACCATTTATGTCAGAACTCTTTGGATGAATCAATCTGCGTTTTTATTGATGATGATTTTTGCAGTTCTCGCAGCAGCTCTTTATTTTCTGCTGATATATTTTTATCGTCATCATGCGGTGAGTAAGCGCTTTTTCTGCGTCATTTTGTGTTTGGTTACTTTGACTGAAACCTTTTTTTATGCAGAAATTTTCATCGCTTCTCCTAAAAATAACGGAACAACAAAGCAAGCGGTTACAGATCTGGAAGGAAAGATTGACGACGATAGTTTATATCGGCTCAAGATGGATAAGAAATATTTTGACGTGAATCTGATCGGTGGAGTGGGATATCCGTCACTTTCCCATTACACTTCTCTCACAGATGGAACGTACCTAAAGGCAATTCGTGAGATGGGTTACAGCGGATATTGGATGGAAGTGAACTCTAATGGGGGAACAGCACTTTCCGATGCACTGTTTGGAAATCGTTACAGTGTGCTGTCGGCTTTTGCTTCGACTGATGGGAGAGAAAAAATTTACTCCAACGAAAATTATCAGATTGTAAAAGAAAATTTTACGATGCCGTTTGGAACTGTTATCTCAAATTTGGGAGAGCCTTTGACAGATCGAAATCGATTTGAGATTCAAAATGACTTATATCATACTGCTTTTGGAACAAAAGAAGATTTGTTTACGCAATATCAGCCGGATTTTACAGAAAATGTTGGGATATCTCATTCAGATACAGGAGAAAAGATTGTTTTAGACGATGGAATAGCATATTTACAATATCAAATTTCGGTAAAGGGAACGCAAACCCTTTATTTTGACTGTTTTCAAGAGGCCACAAATGCTTTGGCGGAACCGGTAAATGGGGGATGTGCGATCACGGTAAATGGGAAAATCATTCGTTCTCTTTATCCCACTTCTACAGAAAACGGAATTTTGAATCTTGGAACCTTTACAGACGAAACCGTGCAAGTGAAGGTCAGTTTGCTCCATTCGTTAAACTGTACTTCGTTTGGCGTGTACGGTATGGACTGCGAAAAGTTACAGAATGCGATACAAAGCTGTGAAAATTGTCAAGACGTGAATTTTAAAGAGTCTAAAAACGGGTTATCCGGAACTGTTTATACAGCACAGGACGGTTATTTATTTCTTCCGATTCGAGGGGGAAAAGGATTCACGGCACAAGTGAATGGAAATCCGGTCAATATTGATTCTGCTTTTGGAGCTTTTCTTGCAATTCCGGTTACTGCTGGAGAAAATCAGGTTACCGTTACTTATTGGCCATCAGGTTTCCGCTCGGGGGTTATTGTATCAATTTTAGGGCTGTTTTATTTGATTCCTTTGCTTTATTTGCATAAGAAGAAAACGTTTTTGTACCTGAAATTATTCTATCGCCCGGCTGAATGGATCTTTGCTATACTCTGCATTGGCGTTGTATCTTTACTTTATATTGCTCCTGTTGCAGTTTGGATCATTTATTCTTAAAATTAAAAAAAGCGCGGCTCCTTTTTAAAAGAGTCGCGCTTTTTTGCTTTAAATTTCAAATTTGTAGATGGTCGTTGTGTGAAATTTTTCATTTGGCAGAAGAGGTGAACAGTAAAATTCCGGATGATTCATTGCATCTGGGAACTCCTGTGTTTCTAAACAAAAAGCGTGGTGCGGTTTTAAAGGAATTTGACCATGGTCGGATTCTTCTACGTCAAAACTGTTTGCAGTGTAGAGCTGCATGGATGGTCTGTCGGTAAAGACCCGCAGATGTCTTCCGCTTTGTTGATCAAAGGCATCAGCAGCCCGTCTCATACCGTTTCCTCTTAATTTGTAGGCGTGGTCATAGCCGCCCGATTGTCGGATTAGAGGCTCTCCGGAACGAATATCCTGACCGATCGTTTTTCCGTTTCGAAAATCGCAGGCGCCTTCTACCGAGAGAAATTTTCCGGTTGGAATTAAATCAGGAGTCACTTCGGCAACTTCATCAGCTTCTATCTGTAAAACAGTAGAGAGTACATCGCGCTTTGGGCCACCGAGATGAAAATAGCAATGATTTGTTAAGTTTAAGTAGGTGGGAGCAGTCGTCTTTGCACAATACTCCATTATCAACGCATTGTCGGCCGAAAGCGTATAGCAGATGGAAACATCACATTTCCCGGGAAATTCTTCTTCTCCGTCTGGGCTGCAATAGCGAAAGGAGAGAGAGGGGGAATCATCGTGATAATCGCTGCACTTTAGTCTCCATAATCGATGGCTGAATCCAATATTTCCACCATGAAGATGATTCTTTCCTTCATTTTGTGTGACCTGATATTGCTTTCCGTTTATTACGAATTGACCATCTTTGATTCGGTTAGCCCATCTGCCAATGACGGCTCCTTGGTAGTTTCCGCGATGGGTATAAGGAGCGAGTTCATTATGCCCCATAATCATTTCATCAAAATTACCGTGTTTATCCGGCATCTGAATTGATTGCACCCGTGCGCCGAAGGAGAGCAGCGTAACAGAAGCACCATTCGTATTTTTGAGTGTATAGGAAGAGATATCAGTTCCGTCTGAAAGTGTGCCAAATTTCTTTTCTGTAAGACTCATAATGGATTTTCTCCTTTTATTTTCCTAATAAAGCAGCACCAATAATTCCGGCATCATTTCCAAGCTGTGCAACCTTTAGTTCGGTGGCTTTTCCTCCTGGAACAGAAAAGACTTCTTTTTCAACATAAGCACGAAGTGGTTTCAGCAGCGTTTCTCCTTCGTTGCAGATTCCTCCTCCGATACAGAGAATGTCCGGTTGAAAAGTATTGATGCAGTTTACAATTCCACAGCCTAAATGGCCAATGTAGGTATCGACAATTTCTTTGCCGAGAGGATCTCCTGCCCGCATAGCATCAAAGGCAGTTCGTCCATTAATTTTCTTGAGGTCCCCGTTGATCAGGTGCCAGATGGGAGATTCCTTATTTGAAGCTTTTTCCATAAAAAGGCGAGTCGTTGTAATTAGACCTGTAGCAGAAGCATAGGTTTCCCAGCAGCCTCTTCTGCCGCAGGTGCAAAGGCGACCGTTATATTCGATGACAATATGTCCCATTTCTCCGGCAGCAAAGTTGCAGCCGCTATAAATTTTTCCATCTAAAATAATTCCACTTCCGATTCCGGTCCCCAGTGTAATGGCAAGTGCGCTTTTTGCACCTTTCATTGCGCCTGCCATATATTCGCCATAGGCAGCAGAATTGGCATCGTTCTCTACGATTACCCTGCACTTCATTCGTTCGGACAGCCTTTTTGCGAGCTCATAGTTCTTTAGATACAAATTTCCAGCGAATCCGACAATTCCGGTGCTTCGATTTACGCTTCCTGGGGTACCAACACCGATCCAGGGAAGATCGTTTACAGAGATTCCAGCATTTTTTAGAGCGTTGAGTGCTACGCGGCTAAGCTGCTCCGTCATTTCTTCATGAGAACAGGGAACAACGGTGTCTTGCTTTGCCCGAGCGATGATCTCATAGGAATCGTTGATGACCCCTGCAGCCATATGGGTGCCTCCAAGGTCAATGCCAAGATAATACAAAGAAATCCCTCCTAAAATGCAGAGTTCGTTTGACAACAGTATAACATTCTTTTATCTTGATGAAAATAGTTTTTCAAAATTTGCAGATCCTATATTTTGGGGTTATAATAACGAACAACAGAGGAATCAGCAAGGGGGAAAATTTTTTGAATATTTTCGATATTATCGGCCCAGTTATGATTGGCCCCTCCAGTTCTCATACAGCTGGAGCAGT
>DHOF01000128.1:335-2721 GCA_002411615.1 Ruminococcaceae bacterium UBA5397 | reverse complement strand
AAGCCGGATGATTCCAATATTCCGATGAGCTTTTCATTGGCAGAAAAAGAGGGGCTCCATTTTTCGTTTGGAACGATTCATCTGAAAGGAGCACATCCAAATACGGCGGTCCTTCGTCTGGAAGGCGTTACGGGAAAGACTTTGGAGATTGAAGCAAGTTCTATAGGCGGAGGGCAAATACAGGTTTCTAAACTTGATGGAATTGAAACAAACTTTTCCGGAGATTATCATACATTGATTGTCCATAACATGGACCGTCCTGGACATGTGGCGCAGGTGACGACCGTACTCTCACAAAGAAACGTTAACATTGCCCGTATGCAGCTTTATCGGAATGTTTTAGGTGGATATGCGGTTATGGTGATTGAGTGTGATCAAAAGATTCCGGAAGATGTTGTCACATGGCTGACAAAATTAGATGGAATCATTAAAGTAACCTATTTGAATATTGAGGAATAGGAGGATATCAAAATGTCTTTTTCTTCGATTGCGCAAATGCTTTCTGAATCAGAAAAGAATCGACTTCCTTTATGGAAAACAATTTTGCAGGATAATTTGGCGGAACAGGGCGGTACAGAAGAACATTTTTTTGCACGTATGCAGCTAATGTGGACAGCCATGCAGGAATCAAGCAAAAATTATAAAGGAGAAGATCGTTCTAACAGCGGCCTTACGGGTGGAGATGGTGCAAAAGTCTTTTATGCAGCGCAAAAAGGCCTGCTTTTTGGAGACCCATTTTTAAATGAGATTATTACGGAAGCACTTAAAGTCAGCGAGTGTAATGCCTGTATGAAACGGATTGTTGCAACGCCGACGGCAGGCTCGTGTGGGGTTTTGCCGGCAATCCTGCTGCCGCTCAAACGCAGAGACCTTTTTCCTGATGATTCTTTTGTAAAGGCACTTTTTGTAGCGGCAGGCTTTGGCCAGATCATTGCTCAGCGCGCTTCGATTGCCGGAGCTTACGGGGGCTGTCAAGCGGAAATTGGAACAGCTTCGGCAATGGGGGCAGCAGCTTTGGTGAGCCTAAAGGAAGGCAGCAATCAGATGTGTGCAAATGCCTGTGCGATTGCACTTTCAAATTTGATGGGACTTGTTTGCGACCCGGTGGCTGGCTTGGTTGAGGTTCCGTGCGTGAACCGTAATGTGATCGGAGCCATGAATGCGTTAAGTTGTGCTAATTTGGCACTTTCCAATATTCAGAGCAGAATCCCGCCGGATGAAGTGATTGATGCAATGAATGAAGTGGGAGAAGAGATGAATCCGGATTTGAAGGAAACCGGAAAAGGAGGCCTTGCCGGGACTCCCACTGGGTGTAGAATCGCGCAGAAACTTTCCGAGGAGAAAGATTATTTGTGATTAAGTTGGAGGAGGAAACATTATGAAAAAGATAGTTGTGCTTGTAGGGAGTGCCCGAAAAGGCGGCAATACTGAACTTTTGGCAGATGCTTTTGTAAAAGGCGCGCAGGAGCATCATGAGGTGGCAATGATTTTTGCTGCAAATGTAAAAGTGAATGGCTGTATAGGCTGCAATGCCTGTTATTCCGATGAAAAGCACCGCTGTATCCAAAAGGATGATATGGAGCAAATTTACGCGCAGCTTAAAGATGCCGATGCGATTGTGATTGCCACTCCAGTTTATTTTTATAATGTAAGTTCCCAGCTAAAATGTATCATTGATCGCCTGCATAATCCGATTCGAGATGAGTTTAAAGTAAAAACTCTTTTCCTTCTTACAGTTGCGGCGGATACGGATCCAGCCGTTTTTGATTCCATTAAGGTTATGTACCGATCGGTGCTGCATTATTTTCACCTGAAAGATGGCGGTATGATTACAGTACCGGGAGTGAAAAACCGTGGGGATATTATTGGGAATAAAGCTTTGGAAGAAGCTTATCAACTCGGCGAAACTATTGAATAAAGGAGTGGCAAAGAAGGACTCAAAACGCCAATTAGTGTTTTGGGTCCTTCTTCTTATGAAATAAAAACAGGAGGAACATGATCTTCAAAGTGCCAGCTGATATCACACGCAGGCAACAGTTGTTGCGATATTGAAATTTAATTATAGAATTAAGTGGATATTTGTCATAGTGTGTAACAACTGTGTAAAAAGCTTCATAAAATATCCTAAAGGATAGAGTTTATCAATAAACTTCATCTAAATTTATTAAAAGGAGATTTATTATGGACTGCGTGAAAATCGGTGACTCCAATTTAGATATAGATGCTAAAGATGGCACACAAAACCCAGATACTGAGACGAATTGGTATGAAAATTTTAAAAGCAGCGTTGAGTTTGCAAAAAATGAGGCGGCAAAAACGTCTTTGCAGCAATTCCCAGAATTGGTGCATGACATCTGCACAAAAGATGTTAGAGATTTCGGTGTGG
>DHOF01000128.1:0-157 GCA_002411615.1 Ruminococcaceae bacterium UBA5397 | reverse complement strand
CACAAAAGATGTTAGAGATTTCGGCGTAGCAAGCAGAACTATTTATCAAACAGTTCCTTGTAATCCCGATGGAAGTGCAGGCTGCCGCGGGGGAGTGCTCCCAGATGTAGTTCCTACCATTTCCAGTATTCGTGTTTTGTGTGCCGACGAACGTTTG
>DHOF01000145.1 GCA_002411615.1 Ruminococcaceae bacterium UBA5397 | reverse complement strand
GAAAGTTTCTTCTGCAGTGAACAGCGGTGCTCAGCTTACAGCTGATGGTGATGATCCAATACAGCTGGAAGAAGGGCAGAGTATTACCGTTACCAAGTCTCCATTATCAGTTCGTCTGATTAATTTAAAACGCAGTAATTTTTACGAAGTGGTCAATGCCAAATTAGGAGAGAGGAGAAATTAAAATGAAATCTCGGCGACATGCAAAAATCTTGGAATTAATCACGCAGTATGATATTGATACGCAGGAAGAATTGCTTCGACGATTGAAGGAAGATGGATTCGATGTGACGCAAGCGACAGTTTCCCGCGACATTAAGGAGCTGCGCCTTGTAAAAATTCTTTCTCACGATGGGAAATATAAATACTCAACCGGAAAAACCGGCGGTAAGGATATTTCCGCAAAATTTTATTCTTTGATGTCTGATGCTGTTATTTCGGTGCAGTCTGCAGGTAATATGGTCGTCATAAAATCGCTTTCGGGGATGGCTCAAGCAATTTGCGCAGCGATGGATGCTATGCATTGGGATTCCGTTGTGGGTACACTTGCAGGAGACGATACAATTTTTGTAGTTGCAAGGGACGATCACAGTGCGCAGCTTTTGATGAATGATCTCAAGAAGACAATGGGGTGAGACTATGCTGGATCAGCTGTATATTGAGAATATAGCAGTGATAGAAAAAGCTTCCATTGATTTTTCAAAAGGACTGAATGTGCTGACGGGTGAGACCGGCGCCGGAAAATCGATTGTAATCGATTCGATTCATGCAGTTTTGGGACACCGCACTTCCAAAGAATTGATTCGTTCCGGGGCAAAGAGTGCTTTTGTCAGCGCTGTATTTCGTAACCTTTCTGCTTCCGTTTTAAAAAGACTTTCGGAACTTTCTTATCTGCCGGAAGAGGATGGAAGCCTGCTCTTGCAGCGCGAAATTCGAGAGGACGGGCGTACGGTTTGTCGGATTAATGAGCGCCCGGCTACGGTTTCTATTTTAAGAGATATCGGTTCTTTACTTGTCGATATTCATGGACAGAATGAAAATTACGGATTACTTTCGCAGAACCAGCACCTGCGGTATTTGGATCAGATGGCGCAGGATGAGGATGCGCTTTTAGAATATCAGAATGCCTATACTGCTATGCGCAGTACAGAAAAGCAACTAAAATCGCTGCAGATGGATGAGGCGGAAAAAGCCAGAAAAATTGATCTTTTGAGCTATCAGGTTGAAGAGTTGGAAAGTGCGGATTTAAAACTCGGGGAAGAGAAAGAACTCAAAGAAAAACGCGCGTTTTATAGAAGCAGTGAAAAACTTGCGAACGCAGTTAATGAAGCTACGGATGCGCTTTCCGGCGGAGAAGAAAGCATGGGCGCTTTATCAGAACTGGAATCTGCAGCGAAAGCACTTGAAGAAGTTCAGAATTTACCGCAGGCACAGCAGCTTTCTTCCCGTCTTAGTAACCTTTCTTACGAATTAGAGGACTGCCTTTCTGAATTGCAGAATCTTTCAGAACAGCTTTCTTATGAGCCGGAGGACGTCGAAAAAACAGAACAACGATTAGACCAGCTTTATCGTCTTGGCCAGAAATATGGACCGGACGAAGAAATGATGCTCTCATTTTTGGAAAAAGCAAAAAATGAACTCGATCAAATTCAGTCGGTGGACGAAGTGGCGGCAGAGTTAAACGAAAAACTCCAAAAGCAGCGTGAAAAAGCGCAAAAGCTTGCGAAAGTCCTTTCAAATCTGCGCCGTCAAACCGCTAAAACTTTTGTCAAGCGGGTGAGGGAAGAGCTCAACTTCCTTGATATGCCGAATGTCGAGTTCGAAGTGGAACAGCTTCCTGCAGAAATGGAAATGCAGGGAATAGATCGTGTTCAGTTTTTGATTTCTACCAATGCGGGAGAACCTTTAAAACCGATTTCTAAAATTGCTTCGGGCGGAGAATTGTCGCGGATTATGCTTGCAATTAAATGCGTTTTGGCAGACAGAGACGAAATCGGAACTTTGATTTTTGATGAGGTTGATACCGGTGTTTCCGGCAGCGCTGCTCAGAAAATTGGGCTGAAATTATGGGAAACCTCCAGAGGACGCCAGGTGCTTTGCGTTACGCATCTGGCGCAGATTGCAGCTCTTGGAGATCAACAGTATTTTATCAGTAAGCGTGTTGACTCCGGCAGGACTTTTACGAAAGTGGATTTGCTTAGTCGTGAGGGAAGAGTAGAGGAGCTTGCGAGAATCACGGGAGGCGGGGAGCTAACTCCTCTGCTTTTGCAGAATGCTTCGGAGATGCTTTCTCGTGGGGAAAGAAAAAAATTAGCCTTGACAAAACAAGGGTGATTTCGTATACTAATTATTAATGGCAGAGATGGGAATTATGTAAAGGGCGATAATCGGCGCAGAGAGTCGGCAGATGGTGTAAGCCGGCGGGAACCGTCTTCGAAGATACCTCCCGGAGCTGCAGGGCTGAACAATTTTTTCAGTAAGTCCTGTCGTGAGCGCACGTTACAGCGTAGGGGTATTTTTTGTACCCGTAAGGCCATGCTTGTGAGAGTATGGTAAACTGAGGTGGTACCGCGAAAGAAGATTTCGCCCTCTGCAATTTTATTTTTGCAGGGGGCGTTTTTATTTTGCTTTCCTGCGACAAGATTTCACAGGAGGAATTTATAATGGGTGTGTTTGAAGAACTAAAAGCGCGTGGGCTGATCGCGCAGATGACGGATGAAGAAAAGATTCGAGATCTTTTGGATCATCACAAGATTGCATTTTATGTTGGATTTGATCCTACAGCGGATAGTCTGCATGTAGGACATTTTGTGCAGATCATGGTGATGGCGCATATGCAGCGCGCAGGTCATACGCCGATTGCGCTTTTTGGCGGTGGGACTGGTATGGTCGGAGATCCTTCCGGAAAGACCGATATGAGAAAGATGCTGACGAGGGAAGAAATCGATCATAATATTGAATGCTTCCGTAATCAGATGGGACGTTTGGTCGATTTTTCAGATGGAAAAGCCATTATGGCCAACAATGCGGATTGGCTGATGAACCTCAATTATATTCAGTTTATGCGGGATATTGGCGTCCATTTTTCCGTGAATCGTATGTTGGCAGCCGAATGTTATAAACAACGTTTGGAACGTGGCCTGACTTTCTTTGAAATGAACTATATGATTATGCAGGGCTATGATTTTTATGAGCTTAACCGCCGCTATAACTGCGTGATGGAGTTTGGCGGAGATGATCAGTGGAGTAACGTCATCGGCGGGGGAGAGCTGATTCGGAAAAAATCAGCAAAAGAGGTCTATGGGATGACTTTTGGACTTTTGACGACCAGCGAGGGCAAAAA
>DHOF01000120.1:21819-25338 GCA_002411615.1 Ruminococcaceae bacterium UBA5397 | reverse complement strand
TCCTGCACGCGCATTCCATTGCGTAAAAGTTCCCGGGCACGCAAAATTCGGCAGTGAATCACATAGTCCATAACACCGAATCCGGTTGCGGGTTTAAAGATATGGCAGAGATAGTATTTACTTAGGAAAAAGTGTGAGGCAATCGAATCAACGGTTAACGATTCCGATAAATGTGCTCGAATATACTCCAGAATTGGTGCAACCTTTTCCAAGTCATGATTGATTTCAGTTGGTTTTAAATCTGCTGTAGCGAAATAACAAAATGTTTTGTGTAAAAATGTTAAGAGAGTCAGCAGCTGTTGCATGTCTTCTCCAAAATTTCCACTGGTGCAGGGAACTTGAAGCTGGTTATAAAGCTTTTCAAGCTCTACGGTTTCTTCTTCCGTCAGAGTCACTTGAATTTTTGACCGTTCGGCGCAGGCAGCGAGGTTTGTCTGCGGAGTAGAGAGGGCCTGCAGCAGACTTGGTGCAATATGAAGGACTCGGCTGCGGTAAGCTTCGTTTGCAACGCTTCGGTGTAGAATCGAAGCACCAAAAAGGAATAACTGTCCCCGGTGGAGAGGATAAATTTCCGGTTCCAAAAAGAAGAGTCCTTCGCCGGAAGTGCACATCATGATTTCGACATCTTCGTGAAAGTGCGGCCGATCCATGGAATAAGTATCATTTCGGCTAGAATGAATAGTTGTAGCGGATTATAAAAAGGTCTCCTTCCCAAAATGAAAGTTTCTGCTTGCTTTTTTCATTAAAAAACGATAAAAGTTGTGGAGCAAGATATGCAAATTTTACAGCAAACCAGTGCATCAGCAAGAGAAAAAAGACATTTATTGTGCTATTTCTGTAGCTTTTTTGCTGGTATTAAGGGATTAAAGGAATATTATGAAACAGCTTTATTCGAAAACAGAACCAATAAACAGAAAAGGGGGAAAAAGGGAAAGAAATCCAAAGTGATTTTATCTAAAAATGAATAATGTTTTGGTGTAAATTTTATTTGTTACTTTATCATATGGGGAAAAAAGTAAAAAATAATTCCAAAAAAGAAAATATACCACTAAATAGCAAGATATATCACTTTTATGCAAATACAGTGCAGGAAATTGCGAAAATTGAATGATATGATAGTGCATGAAAAAGGGAGAGAGCAAAAAAAAATTTAGCAAATTTGCTAATGCCTTTTTCTCTCTTAAATGGGAGCAAGTCCGGAATTGCAAAAGTTGTTTTTCAAAATTTGATGGGAGGCGTTTGATTATGACCCTTTGGACGGTCTTGACCGATGTCAGTATGATGGGCGGTTTGTTGTTGTTGGGACAGCTGCTGCGTGCAAAATTAAAGATTTTTCAGAAACTGTTAATTCCACCGGCTCTAATAGCTGGAATTCTTGCTTTAGCGCTTGGCCCAAACGGTTGGGGAATTCTTCCGTTTTCGAAGAGCCTCAGTACATATGCGAGTGTTTTAATTGTAATCGTGTTTGCCGCAATGCCGATTGGAGATAAACCAAGCAAAGAAGCAAAATCTGGGCCGGCAATCGGCGGAATGTTCTTTAACATTACCGGTGTTGCGGTTTTGCAGTATGCAGTTGGTATGTTCTTAACGGTTTATGTGCTGGATCTGTTCTTCAAAAATTTAAATCCTGGATTTGGGTTGATGATGGCGACCGGATTCTATGGCGGCCATGGGACAGCAGCAGCTGTTGGCCAGACATATGAAAGCCTTGGTTGGGATTGAAGCTTCTGCTTTAGGGTATACAACCGCGACGGTCGGCTTAGTCGGAGGCATTATTTCCGGCGTGGCGATCATTAACTGGGGTGCCCGCAAGGGATATACGCATTATGTAACTTCTCCAAAGGATTTGCCTTTATCTATGAAGACCGGTTTGGTACAGCCAATGGATCAGCAGGAAAGCACAAAAGCAACTATTTCTACGATCTGCATGGACCCGATGGCATTCCATCTTGGATTAGTTCTGGTTCCTTCTCTTTTCGGCTACATGCTTTCAAAAGCATTAGTACCCGTAATTGGAGTTGAAATCCCAGCCTTCTGCACAGCACTTCTTTTTGGATTCATTGTTAATGCAGTCATGAATAAGACCCATTCAGATAAATACATTGACCGGGGAAGCATCAGCCGGATCAGCGGCACTTCTACCGATTTTCTGATGGTTTCCGGCATCGGTTCTTTACAGCTTGGAATTGTTGTCAAATATGCAGTTCCGTTGATTGTGGTCTGTGTGGCAGGATTCCTGACCAACTGGCTCTGGTTCCATTTTGTCGGCAAACATTCTTCTCCGAAGGATTGGTTCGAGCGCAACATGATGGTTTGGGGCCATGCCTGCGGCGTTGCTGCAACAGGCGTTATGCTTCAGCGTATCTGTGATCCGGAATTAAAATCCCGTGGAATTGAAGACTCCGGCATTGCGGATCTGATCAATCGTCCAATCATTGTTGGGCTGCAGGTAATTCCACCAGTTTTGATGACTTCCATGGCAACTGCAGGGCCTCATATCGTTACATGGGTATGCTTTGCAATCGTTGTGGCCATGGGGATTGTAGCGTATGCCTGCAAATGGTGGACTCCAAAGTCAAAAGTACAAACCTATTCACAAACTGCTGTTGGTAAGGTAGAAGAAATGCCGATCAGCAGAAATGACCAAGGGAAAGCAGCTTAAAATTAAATGAGTTTGATTATTAGTAAATAGAAGATTGGGAGCGCGTCCTTGAATTTATTTTAAAGGAGGATGAGAATCATGAAACCATATGATATCATTCATTTTGAGGCGCTTGGCGAAGAAGCAAGACATTTGGAAGAGGAGACGACAAAGGCACAGCAGGCACATAAACTTCCGGAAAATCTGCATTATTTGATTACGCCGGAAAATGTACAGGATTTTTTAGCGGCACATCCTGATTTAGAGCTGCCGGATATCATCAGCACAAAAACACATTCTGTTTTGCCCAAAGGATATCTGAATGGCAAGAAAAAGAGCATTATTACCCGCAGTGCCGGATATGATCATTATGAGGCATTGGCGGATCGTGCCAATATTACATCTCTGCGCGAATACTGCGTCAATGCAGTGGCACAGACGGCAATTAAATTCTTATATGCAACAGCCGGGCTGCTCAATGATTATACCGTCTGTACGAGAACCTTTGAGCGTAACCGGGAGCCTTCTTTTGAAGAGCTGGCAGGAAACCGTGTTGCAACAGTTTTTGGCGTTGGTAAAATCGGCAAACGCATTTACGACCTTGTTGCGGCAAATGGCTTAACCGCGCAGGCGGTGGATATTCGCGAAGGTCAGTTGAATGAACTTTATCGCTATGGGGTAAATTTTGTAACAAAAGAGCAGGCAATCGCCAACAGCGATATTATTATTAATGCCATGAACTTGACAAGGCTTTCTTACAGTCCGTTTTATAATGTCAATTATTTTTCAAGAAAATATCTGCAAAAAGCAAAGCCCGGTCTGATTTTCATCAATGTGACAAGGGGCGAAATTGCACCGGAATCACAGTTGTTGGAACT
>DHOF01000120.1:9576-21619 GCA_002411615.1 Ruminococcaceae bacterium UBA5397 | reverse complement strand
GCTTTTTCAAAGAGTCTGAATCATGTGGCAGAGACCGATAATCCAAACTGTTTGGCTGCTACAGAAATTGTAAAGCGTGCTTTAGAACGCTCGGACAATATTTATGTGCAGCCCCATCAAGCTTTCAACTCCGATCTGGCCGTAGCCGCGAAAGCGCGCGATACCATTCAACATTTAGTTGCATGGTATGAGAATGGGAAAAAGTGTTTTGACGAACAACTTCCGTATTATCCATCCGGTTCTGGAAAAACACATACAATTCCGTTCCCGGCGCCTCAGCGTGAAAACGAGACAGCCGCTTCCTAAATTCTAATATCTCATTTTTCTCCCTGTTGTTTCGAAATTGCACCTTCGAAACAAAAAGAAAGGGCTTCGAAAAGAATTTTTTCTTCTCGAAGCCCTTTTTGTAATTGGTCTTATGATTCAAATTTTAAGCTCAAAAACACCTCAACAAAAAAGATCGGTCATTAAAAAAGAATATTTGGGGCAGATCCTACAAGGACTTGCTTTTCAAAGTCGCTGGGGCACATTCCCATTCGTTTCTTAAAAGTACGGATAAAATGAGTATCATTTTGAAAGCCCACAGCTTTACTGATGTTTTGAATTTTCATTCCTTGACGAAGTAGGACGCAGGCACGTCGAATCCGATAGGTAATAATATAATCCCCAATGGAAAAGCCGGTGGATTTTCGAAACTGCTGACTGAGTCTTGATTTACTGACATAAAACTCTTTTGAGAGGGTTTCCAGAGAAATAGGGCGAGAATAATTTGTATGGATATATTGTAGAACTTTATCAACACGCGGGTCTGATTTTGGCAGAGGAGGAGAAAGCGGCTCTTCCTCTGCAATCACTTTTGCAAGCATGAGGAGAAATTTGCGAAAGGAGAGTGCACGCTCTACGTCGTCACCGAAATCGTCGGAATCGGGTTTGATCAGATTGCAGAGAATTCCAAGCAAATTGGCAAGCGCGTCGTCATGTACTCGCAGAACTAGCGGAGCACTTTCGAAAAGAGCGGAAAGATTGGTACGGGAAGTAGACATTTCTTCTAAAATTCGTCGCGGAAAATGAATTGCATAGCGTGCGTAAGATTTGTTTCCCGTGCAAAAGCAGCGGTGAATTACATATTCATGGAGAATGAAAATGGTGCCGAAGCAAAGTTGGTAGCCGTTTTCCTGCACAAAAAAGGTTCCTTGATTGCTGAGCGGAATCAGGATCTCATAAGTTTCATGAAAATGTGCATGCGGATTTTTGTCACGCTCGTATTTGGAGATTTGAAATTCATTTTCCACAAAGATCCCTCGCTTTCGGGAAAGATTATAATTCGAATCCTTTTTCCAGCGCTTTGCTGTTCATTGCGATTGCTTTTTCTTTCCCTGCAAATCGAGAAGCAATCGCAGAAAGGATGTTTTCTTTTGTCAAGAGCCCGGTATGCTTCATCATAACGCCCAGCGCGATTGTATTTGCAGTCTGAATATTGCCGAGTTCAATTCCCATCGAGCGAAATGGATAGCCGATGTGCTGCCCTTTGGAAAAATCTGCTTTTTTAACTTCGTCGGTATCATATACAATCAGCGTATCGTCGCGAAATAAGGGAAGGTATTTATCGTAGGCGACCTGTGCAAGACATAAAATTAAATCCGGAACCTCCACATTTGGGTAACCAATTTGTTTATCACTAACGATGACATCTGTTTTCGTGAAAGTCCCTCTTGTTTCCGATCCATAAGAAGCGGTCATTGTGGCGTTCAATCCTTCAAAAATAGAGGCTGCTTGACCGATGATTTCGCCCGTGGAGATCAGGCCCTGCCCGCCGACACCGCTTAAAACAATTTCTTTTTTCATTATTTTACGCCTCCTCTCTCTCTTCTTCAATAATTTTATGATATTTTGTATAATAATCGTCACGCTCTTTATTGACAAGGCACCCCACAACGATTTTGTTGCTGAGTTCTTCTTCCGTCATATGGGAAGCTTCTTCAGGAGTGATACTTTGTTCGTTCATCAGTTTCATCATGCGGGCAGCTTCTCCTTGCTTGTTGTAGCGGCCGTAGTGCGTGGGGCAAGCTACCATAATTTCAATCAGAGAAAACCCTTTATGGTAGATTCCGTCTTTAATCAGCTTGCGCATCTGTACCGGATTGTAAGAGGTGGCCCGGGCAACATAGGTTCCGCCTGCTGCCGCGGCCAGTTTGCAAATATCCATCGGGGGTTCTACGTGCCCATAAGGGGAAGTCGAGGTGATACTTCCGGTTGGTGTTGTAGCGGAATACTGGCCGCCGGTCTGCCCATAATTGTAGTTATTTGCAATGATTGCCGTCAGATTGATATTGCGGCGGGCACAATGAATTAGATGATTCCCGCCGATGGTTACGCCGTCACCGTCTCCCATCGTGACAAGTACATGGAGATTTGGATTGGCAAGTGCAATTCCAGTAGCTGCCGGCAGTGCGCGGCCATGGGTGACATGCATGCAGTTGAGGTCAAGGTAATCATCAACTCTGCCAAAACATCCGATGCCGCTGACCAGCGCAATATCGTGTTTATCATATCCGGTAGAAGCAAGTACCGCGGCAATGGATTGCAGTGCAATTCCTTCTCCGCAGCCAGCACACCAGGTTTGTGGAAGCTTATCAAAAAGCATATAATCTTTATAAGTAGCCATTTTATTTAGCCTCCAATCCATCAATAATTTGCTGTGGCGTGATAAGAATGCCGTCATTGCGGTTGACCTGTATGATTTTACAACCGTAATCATTAAATTTACGGATTTCATTTGCAAGCTGTCCCAGGTTCATTTCCGGAATGATAACTCTATGTACGGAAGAGAGAACGGAGCGGATTTTCTTTTCTGCCATGGGCCAGATAGTGACCAGCTGCAGAAGACCCGCTTTTATTCCTTTTTGGCGCAGACGATCAACAGCAGTCATGGCGCTGCGTACACAGCATCCGAAAGTGATAATAACTTCATCGGCATCTTCCAGATGATATTCTCGGGTTATTACAATAGCATCGGCATTCTTTTCAATTTTGTTTGTTAGGTAATTAGTTACACGGTTAATATTATCCGGCGTCGGACAAAAAGCACCTTTTTCGTTATGTGTGGAACCGGTTGTGCGCATTAAAAATTTTTTATCGCCGATAAAAGGCATGGGTGCGGGTGTGTTTCCGGAAAAGTCGTAGGGACGAAAATTTTCAGGCTTTGTATCGGGATCCGGCTGCCGGCGGTTGATGATCTCAGAAGGATCCGGCTGCCGAATAACAACAGTTTCGCGCAAATGACCAATTACTTCATCGGCAAGAAAAACGACAGGAGTGCGATATTTTTCAGAGAGATTAAATGCGGTAATGGAAAGATCAAAACAATCCTGCGCAGAAGAAGGACTCAAAGCGATAATTCCGTGATCGCCGTGCGTTCCCCAACGTGCCTGCATGAGATCTCCCTGTGCAGGTTTCGTTGCGGCGCCTGTGGAAGGGCCACAGCGTTGAACATCATAAATAACGGCCGGAATCTCAGACATCACTCCAAGCCCTAAGTTTTCCTGCATCAAAGAGAAGCCGGGGCCGCTGGTTGCGGTGAATGATTTTTTACCTGCGAGAGAAGCGCCTAGTAGGGTTGCCATAGAGCTGAGTTCATCTTCCATTTGAACATACATTCCGCCGTGTTTTGGCAGCTCTTTAGAAGCGGTTTCCGCAATTTCAGAGCTGGGAGAGATCGGATAGCCTGCATAAAAACGAGCGCCGGCAGCGATGGCGCCTTCTACCATGGCGACGTTGCCTTCGATAAATTTTTTAACGGTTTTTCGCATGGCTTATTTTACCTCCACTTCAATCGCAAAATCAGGGCACCGCATCTGGCATAGTGCACATCCAATGCAGTCTTCTAAATTTGTGATGACCGGAGGATGGCCGATTTCTTGTGTAAAAACCTTTTTGGGGCACAATGCGGAACAGATTCCACATTGCTTGCAAAGTCTTTCATTAATAAAAATGCTGATTTCTTTTTTCATAGGAATTCCTCCATATCTGTTTAGTTTATGGTTAAAGATAAAGATGGTCCGGATCGATCTTTTCACGCAGAAAACGAACGGTATCCTCGTCTGGTTCCGGAAGAACTTTTGCTTGGGACAGGTCCATTGAAAATCCGGTGTTTTCCGCAATTTCTTCCGGAGAGGTAAAAGGATAATAGCCCCAGAGATACATCTTTTTTGTTTTTTCATCAAATTTCATAACGCCTAAATTAGAAACAACGATTTGAGGTCCGCGATCTGCAGGAAGTCCGGCTTTTTTGCGCCCATCAGGGCCGTCAAGCCATCCGGGGCTTGTGATATAGGGCATTTCATTTACAAAACGCCGTTTTTCGTGCGGCATGACAATTACAGTATTGACAAAAGAGGCGATTCCATTTGCGCCTCCGGAGCCCGGAAAACGAACTTTCGGGTGATGGTAGTCTCCAATGGAAGTTGCGGAGACGTTGCCATAAATATCGACGGCCGCACCTCCGATAAAACCAATCAGGTGATCCTTGTGATTTAAAAGTGCATTTGCCTGATAGCCAAGATAACGAATGGGAGGACATACCACAGCACAGTGTGCCATTGAGCGGTTATCACTGACACTGCGGGGAATTTCCTTTGGATTAAAATCCATGAGTCCGCTTTCAACAATTAAACGGCAGGTTGGCTGAAGACGCTTTTTGGCAAGAATTGCTCCGACCAAAGGCAAACCTGTACCAACAATCACGACTTGATCTTTTTTGATGAGGCGAGCGATTGTATAAGCCTGCATCTCACCATGGGTATAAGGTTCACTCATTTGCTCTCCTCCTCTGCAATAGTCTCGTCAAGGACATGAAATCCATATCCCGGAACATTCTTTAGGCTAAGCAATCGGTTAACGCCCAGTTTTTCCAGGTATTCAGCATGATTTTTGACCCCATAGACCCATTCTTTCAAAAATTGCTGAAATGCTTCGTCGGATTTTCCAGCACGATCATATTCAAGATAAAATTCTTTGTCGTAATCATAGTAGCTATAAACCTGAGAGGGATGCCCTCCATAAGGAAGATGAACGACTGCGCTTATGGTAATGCCGGGAATTGTATTCTTTTCCGGTTCGCGGCGAATCCATTCGTTTGAGACCAGTTCTTCACAGGTAACAATCGTATTCTTTGCGGCAAATGCCAAATCAACATCTTGAAAAGGATCGCTCAAAAGGCGGCAGGTGCCGTCAGGAGAGGCAATCTGTGCGTGAATGATTGCGGTATCCAACCGTGGAACCGGCAGCAAAAGGAGTTTTTCTTCTGGCTTAAAAGGATTTTGCTGAATTAAAAATTTTTGATTTGGTAGTTTATCAATTCTTTTTCGCTCTTCTTCGGAGAGACCCCATTCTTTTTCCATACCGGAGCCAAGCATCATGCGAACGGGAACGTAGGGCAGACCCATTGCTGCTGCATGGAACATGGTCATCTGCGCATCTTGAGAGTAATCTTCAAAGAGAATGGATCCGTCTTGGATCGCTGCACGAAATCGGCGGCTTACATTGGAAAAACGAGGGTTTGCAGTATAACAGTTTATGTAAGCCTTTACTCTTCCGGCGCCGATCAGCATATCCCAGTCACTGCCGGCCGGACCGCCTTCGCCGATCAGATTGGTCTGTCCCTGCCGTAAAATTTCACAAACAGCAGCAAGCGGTTTTCGACCGGTGGTAAAACCGCCAAATGCCATATGGTCGCCGGAGTGTACGTAAGTAGAAACAGCCTCCGAAAGAGAACAAACTTTATTATTACTACTGTACAAAAGCATCACATCTTTTCACGATAATTTATTTAGAATAATTAGCCGGATTGCATCTTCGTTCACTTCGCACTATATCTGCAGCCATTCTTTCTGTCAATTCAATTTTAATAACATGCGCCAAAATGTCAGCAAAAACGGAGAATTCATCAAATCTTTATAAATGCTAAAGCAAAAACGCTGTCACTTAAAATCTATTTTTTAAAAGCAATAGACAAATCAAACTATTTGTTCTATAATCAAAAATATATTCAGATTAATTCATTATTTTCATGAAATTTAAAAAATATCAAAAAATTTCTGTGCAGAAAGACGGTGGGATTTTATGAAAATTTCAGAGAACATTGACTTTGATTTTTTTATTCGTTTTGCAGAAGGGATTCAAAAATTCATGGGGGAAAAATGTGAAATTATTATCCATGATTTTCGAGAAGGATTTGATCATTCCATTGTGCATATCATTAACGGTTCTGTAAGCGGACGTTCGGTAGGTGGTTCTCCGCGCGGAGGAATGATTGCTCATTGTGGGGATGATATTGAAAAATATCATGACAGTCGAATCTATTTTTTTAACGGAACAGGCAACCGTTCGGGACATATTTTTAAATCTTGTACAACTTTGGTTAATGATGAGAAGGATCAGATTATTGGTTCTGTATGCGTAAATCTTGATGTAACAGATTTGATTTTGTCCCAAAATATGTTGCGTGGTTTTGTACCAAATGGAAATGATTCCGGTTCCATATCGGAGGAAGAAGTTGGCTTTGAAAATGTAGACGATGTGCTGCACTATTACATTAGTCACTGCGAACAAGAGATTGGAAAGCCAATGTCCATGATGGATCGAAATGAAAAAATTCGGGCACTTAGCTATTTGAACAAAAAAGGAGTCTTTAAAATCTCGAAAGCAAACGTGGAATTGTGTCAGGCATTCCAGATTTCTAAATTTACACTTTATAACTATTTGGAAGAGGCAAAACAAAAAGATCAGCAAAATACACCAAAAGAATAAGATTTATTAATATGACAGCATGAAACTCCGAAGAATAGTTGCCCTTTCACCAAGGGCAACTATTCTTCGGAGTTTTTTCGTAAAGAATGAATTTAAAACTTTTAAAATTCGAAAAGAAAAGTCAACAATATCGTAAGATTAGTCAATATTTTTAATTACAGCCCCAATTTTATTTAAAAATTAAGCAAATCGCACAAACAAAAAAGAAATAGTTTATGCAGTAATAAAGCATGGTTTTTGTTGACTTTTGAAAAAAGGCTTTTATAATAAGGGCATAAGACAAAACTTACAATTAGTTTGAAAGAAAAACATTATGTAAGAATTTGGCCGATTGCAATCGAAATTATAAAAGAAAGGTGGAATGAAGAGACAGATTAAATTTAGTTGGTGTGCGGACCTTGGGGAGCGATTCCAAAATTAGAAGGAGGAATTATTCATGGGAAAAGCAGGGGAGCAGCAGCCTAAGTTAATAAAGCGTTCAAAGTTTTTGGATGGAGTAGAAAGAGTCGGTAATAAACTGCCGGATCCTGTCATTTTGTTTATCTGGTTGGTTGTCCTGGTAGCGGTTATTTCATGGATTGGTTCACTTTGCGGATGGACTGCAATCAGTCCGGCAGATGGGAAACTGGTTACGGTTTTTAATTTGCTCAGTCCGGCAGGCTTTCAATATATGATCAGTAACTGTTATCAAAACATGTCCACTTTTGCACCGCTTGCGATTGCACTGCCATTATTTATTGCAGTCGGTATTGCAGATAAATCTGGTTTTTTGGATTCTTTGTTTATTCGTATGGGTATGAAGGTAAGCGGTACAATGCTTACCGCAATTATTATTTTTCTCGGGATTTCTTCAAACTTTATGTCTGATATCGGATTTGTCATTCTGCCTCCTTTAGCAGCAATGTTGTTTTTAGCTGTCGGCAGAAATCCGATTGTGGGAATGTGCTGTGCTTATGCGGCTACCGGCTGCGGATTGGCAGCAAATCTTCTGATTGGCATTTCCGACGCAAGAATTTCGGCAACCTCTCAGGCTGCCGCAGCGATCCTTGATCCAAATGCAGTGGTTTTGCCGACCTGTAACTGGTATTTTATTGCAGTTGCGTGTATTGTATTAACAGTCGTCAATACATTTGTAACAGAAAAAGTCTTGGAACCTCGGATGGGGAAATGGGATCCAAATCTTTCCGACAGTGATATTAAAGCAGTCGATCTTTCCAGTTATCAAACAACGCCGGAACAGAAAAATGGGATGCGTGCCGGTGGAATCTCAATTCTGATTATGTTGGCTATTTTGGTTATCGGGGTTATTCCACCGTATGGCTTTCTATGTAATGCAAGCGGCGTCAATGTTTTCAATAATCAGAAAATGCAGCTTGGTTCGATTGTAACAACAATGGTTCTTTTAATTGGCATTCCGGGAATTGTTTACGGTAAAGTTGCGGGTACAATTCCGGACGGCAAAGCGCTGGGCGCAGCAATGGCAAAAGGAATCCGTGATGTGGCTCCGTTTGTCGTTCTCTGCTTCTTTGCAGGACAATTTACAGGGTGGTTTACAACCAGCAACCTCGGATCAATCCTTGCGGTAAATGGGGCGGCAGCCATTCGTGACAGCGGACTCAGCGGGTTGCCTTTGATGTTGATCCTGATTGTTGTTTGCGCGTTAATCAATCTTTTTGTGCCAAGTGCAAACGCAAAATATTCTCTTTTGGCCCCAATTCTTGTGCCGATGTTTATGATGCTTGGGTACAGTCCCGCATTGACTCAGATGGTTTACCGCATGGGCGATTCCGTTACGAATGCGATCACACCGGTTATGGCTTATTTTGCAATGCTTTTAGGGCTTGTCAAAACCTATGACAAAAAGGCTGGCATGGGTACTTTAATGTCTTTGTTGATGCCATATACATTATCTTACCTATTGACTTGGGTCGTTTTGTTCTCTGTATGGTTCCTGGCAGGATGGCCTTTGGGCCCTGGCGGCGGACTTTATCTATAAAGCAAAAACATCGTAGCAATTTATAAGAGAAAGAAAGGAATCAAATGAAGATCGAAAAAATTGAGTACATACCAATTCGCATCCCAAAGCGCGGTGCCAAGGGCGGAAAAGTTTGGAAGACGGCGTTGGGAAATAATCCGTTTGGAGATGCAGTCATTGTTTTACTGCATACGGATAATGGAATTTGTGGCCTTGGTGAAGTTTCTTCCATCTGGGATACCTATGGAAGTGGTCTTTTGCGGGATATGGGGCAGAAGCTCGCTGATTCTGTCATAGGACTTGATGTTTTCAGTATCACCGAAGCCATCGCGAAAATGGATAAAGCCATCGCTTGGAGCAGAAATGCACTTTGCTTTAAAGCCGGCATCGAAATGGCTATGTATGATGCAATCGGAAAATCTACCGGATTACCGGTTTATCAGTTGCTTGGCGGCAAACGCAGGGAGCGGATTCCTCTTTCTCATTCAGTCGCGATGGGGACGGTCGAAGAGCGCGTCGCTCAGGTAGAACAGCATGTAAAAGCTGGTTTCCATACGGTAAAGGTAAAAGTCGGGATTGATTTTGAAGGCGATGTAGAAGCAGTTCGCGCAATCCGCGAAAAATTCGGGCCAAAGCTTGGAATCCGTGTAGATGCCAATATGGGTTGGCGTGATGAAAAGATGCTCATTAAAGTTGCTCATCAGCTGGCAGATTTGGGAGTCCTCTCAATTGAGCAGCCTTTTGCACCGAGAGAACTTGAAAAGCTTTCTAGAATCCGGGCAAAGTTCCCGATTCCACTGATGCTAGATGAAAGTATTTGGGAGCCGGCAGATGCACTCGATGCAGTGCGGGCAAATGCAGGTGATATTTTCAATGTATATGTCAGCGAATCAGGTGGACTTTATCGTTCCATGCAGATTGCAAATCTCTGCGATATTGCCGGAGTCGGATTTTGTATTGGCAGTATGCCGGAATTTGGAATCGGGACTGCTGCCGAGTTGCAGCTTGGCCTTGCTGCTCCAAGAATTGATCATCCTAGTGACGTGATTGGCAATCTCTATTTTGAAGATGATGTAATCAAAGAGACTTTGCCGGTAGAGGATGGCTGTGCTCTTGCAGTAGACCGTCCGGGGTTGGGAGTCAGCCTCGATTGGGATAAGGTGGAAAAATACAGAACCGACTCCTAAAGAATAAATAATCGTTCGCTTAAATGCTTTTTTATATTATTAGAAAGAGGTGAGCAGAAATGGTAGAACAAAATTTTACCGAAAAAATTTCTGCACTTGAGTTTCTCGACTTTGCAGTTAGCTTTGGACGCCCGCCGGTTCCGTTTACAGGGGTGTGGATGGATAAAGAACGGCTTTTAAAGGAACTGCGCCGCAATCATATTGCACAGTCGGCTCCGTATCATGTGCTTGCGAAAGCATATGAAGCAAATTATGGCAACAATCTTTTAATGGAGGAAATCGGTGATGATCGCCCGGAAATGATTCCAACATGGGTTGTAGTTCCCAGTGAAGAAGCAATGGGGTGTTCTCCGAAAGCCTATGTGGATCAGATGGAAAAAGAGGGCATAAAAGCAGTTCGCTTATTTCCGTCTTCTACGGGGAATCCGGCTAAAGCAACACGTTATGCATTCACAAAGTGGTTCTATGGAGATTATTTTGAAGAATTCCAACGTCGGCATATTCCAATTACTGTTGAATTTTCTCCCAATCGCCGTGATGAGCCGGATTGGCCAAAACTTTATGAGGTCGCAAAGGATTTTCCCAAATTGGACATTATCTTGGCGGATGGATTTCAGCGTACGGCATGGACTTTAATTAAACTTTTACGGGAATGCCAGAATCTGTATGTGCAAACTTCTGGGTTGGATGTTCACAGAGAGCTTGAATATATGGTGAATCAGGTTGGAGCACAGCGCTTTATTGCTGGTTCTAAATTTCCAGTTTCCACCATTGGAACAATGGTCGGCCAAGTGACATTTGCCAATTTGTCATTTGAAGAGAAAAAGTTAATTGCAGGAGATAATGCTCGCAGAATCATGGGATTGCCAATCAAAGGAGGGAATTTATGATGGAAGCAAGCAAAAAATATCGCGTAATTGATTCTCATGCGCATATGGGACCAATTTGGAATTTTTACCTTCCTTATAATGATGAGTATCAGATGCTTGATAATATGGATCGTTTGGGCGTGGATACGGTCGTCTTTTCTTCCAATATGGCGATTTCAGGGGATCCGGTTAGAGGAAATCAGTATACGCTGGACGTTTGCCGCAGACATCCCGGGCGTTTTCTGGGGCAGTATATGGTAAATCCAAATTATCCGGAGTTGTTTGATGAAGAAGTGCCAAAGTATTTTTCTCATAAAGAAATTGTTGGATTTAAAGTTCACCCGGAACTTTCCGGAGATTATCCGCTTGATGGAAAAAATTATGAAAAAATGTTCCGATATGCGAGTGAACATCACATTCCGATTTTAAGCCATACCTATTTTGGCGGAGATCGGTTGAGCGTCTTTGAGGAGCTTGCAAAAGAATATCCTGAAGCGCCGCTGATTATCGGCCATGGTGCAATGGATCTTGGAACCGGAAAATGTATTGAACTTTGTAATCGTTATCCGAATCTGTATTATGATCTCTGCAGTCCGGTCAATAAGCGTTATGGGGCATTGACCATGGTGGATCAGGAATTAAATCCCGATAAGGCTCTTTATGGAACAGATGGCCCGTGGAATGATCCGGCGGTCAGTTTGGGGTCGGTGCTTCTCAGCGGAATTGATCCGCAAAAACTTGAAAAATGGTTCAGCGGGAATTTTTTGCGGCTTTATACTCGTGCGGCTGCAGCTTTTGCTGACTGAGCCCGCTTGAAAAGGGGCCATTACATTGAGTGATATTTATAAAAAAATAGAGGAACTTTCTTTGGAAATTCCAAAACACACTTCTTCGATTGGACGTTATAATATGATGACGGTATTTGGAGAAAATTATCTTTATACTTCTGGTACCGGCTGCGCAAAAGATGGAAAACCATTAGTTGTGGGGCATCTGGGAAAAGATGTTTCCTTGGAAGATGGGAAAAAAGCGGCTCGGCAATGTGCGCTGAATATTTTGGCGAATGCACAAGAATGTATTGGAGACCTAAATCGTATTTCCAAGATCATTAAAATGACGGTTTTTATCGCCAGTGCAGGAGATTTTCATGAGCAAAGCGCAGTTGCAGATGGAGCTTCGGAACTATTTTCCGCTCTCTTTGGAAT
>DHOF01000120.1:6359-9324 GCA_002411615.1 Ruminococcaceae bacterium UBA5397 | reverse complement strand
GAAGTCCTTTTTGAATTGCAAAAAACAGGAAAGAAGGAGTCGGAATGCTGATTAACTGGAACCAGTTGAGTCAGTTGGAATTTGAGCAGTATCGCGAAAAAGCCGCGGTGGCAATTAATTTTGCATCTACAGAGCAGCATTCTTATCATCTTCCGGTAGGGACAGACGCTTTTTTGGGCAAAGCAGTTACCGAACAGGCGGCAGCGTTTGCAAAGACACCGATCATCCTTTTACCGCAGGTTTGCTATGGATATTCGCCGCATCATCGTTTTGCACCGGGGTATATCACCATGCCCCAAAAGGACTTGGTCAATTATGCCTGTAATATCTGTGAATGCGTGCGGGAAAATGGATTTAAGAGAATGTATCTGGTTAATTCTCATGGGGGAAATCAGGTATATCTTTCAGCTGTTATCAACGAAATGGGCGAAAGATATGGAACCTCTTTTGCCCTTAAAGAATTGCGTTATTGGGATGTAGCAGGTCAAAAAATCAGTGAAATTCGGGAGTCAAAGTTAGGCGGAATGGGTCATGCGGGTGAATTTGAAACTTCGATCATGATGTATCTTCACCCAAAGCTTGTTCATAAGGAACTGATTCATGAATGCGATCCGGTACCAGGAGATCCGTGGTTTCAGCGTGATCTTCTGGGTTATAAAAAATATCAAAAATATGCGAATTTTAACGAGGTAAACCCCGAGGGACATATTGGGCAGCCACATCTTGCATCGCCGGAAAAGGGAAGGCTGCTTTTTGAGGTAGTTACAGAAGAGCTGGCAAAATTTTTTGATTACTTTAACCGGTAACTTTTTCTCTGCCATTTTAATTTACTTACAATTCTCCCTATTATATAGAGAAGCACCCTATCTGCAATTTACAGAGAGGGTGCTTCTTTGCTTATGGGCAATAAAAAATCGGGACTGTATCTTAATAGAATAACAGTCCCGATTAGAAGATGTGTTTTAATCAAACAAATTCTTCAGCTTATCGAAGAAAGACTTGCGGTTTTGATAGTTTTTATCATTAGCGGAGTCATCAAAATTTCGGAGCAGTTCCTTTTGCTTTTCGGTCAGATTCTTTGGAACCTCAATCGTAACACGGACATATTGATCTCCGCGTCCACGGCTGCCGAGCTTTTGAATGCCTTTTCCGCGCAGCTTAAAGATATCGCCGGGCTGCGTACCTTCATGTACCTGATAGCTTACTTTACCATCAATTGTAGGAACGACTACATCGGCACCCAACGCAGCTTGGCTGAAGGTAATCGGCATTTCACACCAAACATCAAATCCACGGCGTTCAAAAATCGGATGAGAACGCACCGAAACAAATACATGAAGATCTCCTGCGGGGCCGCCATGGGCTCCGGCGTTGCCCTGCCCGGAAATATTGAGAACTTGCTGATCGGCGATTCCTGCCGGAATGCTGATTTCGAGTGTCTTTTTTTGACGGACATGGCCGGTGCCGCTGCAGGTAGGACACGGACTGTCGATTACCCGACCGGAACCACCGCAGTGATCACAGGTACGGGTAGTCTGCATAACGCCAAACGGTGTGCGCTGGCTGACGTGTATCTGGCCGGTGCCGCCGCAGGTAGGACAGGTTTTGGCCGAAGTCCCTTTTTTAGCGCCGCTTCCGCCGCAGGAAGAACAGACATCAATTTTTTCATAAGAAACCGTTTGCTTGCAGCCTTTTGCAGCCTCCTGAAAACTGATATAAACACTGGTTTCTGCGTCACTGCCGCGCCGCGCAGCATTTGAATTTTGACGGCGAGTACCGCCGAATCCACCGCCAAAGAAAGAATTAAAAATATCTCCGAGATCGATATCTGCATCGAATGGGCTTCCGCCGGGACCTCCGCCAAAATTGGGATCAACGCCGGCATGACCAAACTGATCATACCGTGCTTTCTTTTCCGGATTGGAAAGGACTTCGTAAGCTTCATTGACCTCTTTGAATTTTTCTTCTGCTACCTTGTCACCCGGGTGAAGATCCGGGTGATATTTTTTAGCGAGCTTTCGGTAAGCTTTTTTAATTTCGTCATCAGAGGCGTTCTTCGGCACGCCCATGACTTCATAATAATCGCGTTTTTCTGCCATTGGTTCCATCACTCCTATAGGACGCGCGAAAGGCAGCCGAAGCTGCCAAATTGCGCATTACAAAAATTTTTTCAGAGAATTTGTTGCTTTGTGTTTTCTCTTCCAAAATTATTTTTTGTCTTTATTGTCGTCTACATCTTTGTAGTCTGCATCATAAACAGTGTTGCCGTTTGTATCCTGATGAGGTGCATTCGGCTGTGCGCCGCCTTGTGGTGCAGCACCAGCAGCATTCCCTTGAGGAGCTGCATTCTTGTAAAGCTTTTCACTGATGGAGAACAACACTTTCTGCAGTTCATCGGATTTTGTCTTCATATCTGCAGTGTCGTCTTTACCGGAAGCTTCTTTCAGAGCAGCCATCTTGCTTTCGAGCTCTGTTTTATCGTTGCTGTCCATTTTGTCTCCGCTGTCTTTTACAAGCTTTTCGGCAGTATAGACCATCTGCTCTGCATTGTTCTTTGCATCGACAACTTCGCGGTGCTTCTTGTCTTCTTCTGCATACTTTTCAGCATCTTTTACAGCCTTATTGATATCATCTTTGCTCATGTTGGAGGAAGAAGAGATCGTGATATGCTGTTCCTTGCCGGTTGCAAGGTCTTTTGCGGAGACATTAACAATGCCGTTGGCATCGATATCAAAGGCAACTTCGATCTGAGGAATTCCACGCGGAGCCGGAGCAATGCCGTCCAGTTTGAAGAGGCCGAGCTGCTTGTTGTCGCGGGCAAAATCGCGTTCGCCCTGCAGAACATTCACTTCGACCTGTGTTTGGCCGTCTGCAGCAGTGGAGAAGATTTGACTCTTTTTGGTCGGGATTGTTGTGTTGCGGTCAATGACCTTTGTCATAACGCCGCCCATGGTTTCAACGCCCA
>DHOF01000120.1:2072-6166 GCA_002411615.1 Ruminococcaceae bacterium UBA5397 | reverse complement strand
TTCAACGCCCAAAGAAAGCGGGGTAACATCCAAAAGCAGCAAACCTTCGACTTCGCCGCCCAGAACACCAGCCTGAATGGCAGCGCCGATTGCGACACATTCATCGGGGTTGATGCCTTTAAATGGCTCTTTGCCGCTCACTTTTTTAACAGCTTCCTGAACCGCCGGCATACGAGTGGAGCCGCCTACCAACAAAATCTTGTTGATATCGTTGAAGGAGAGTCCGGCGTCTTTCATTGCCTGATTGACAGGACCCATGGTGCGCTCGACCAGATCGGAAGTGAGCTCATCAAATTTTGCTTTTGTCAGCGTCATATCCAAATGTTTCGGGCCGTTGGCATCTGCTGTGATAAAGGGAAGATTGATCTGGGTGGTGGTCATGCCGGAGAGGTCAATCTTTGCTTTTTCAGCAGCTTCCTTTAAGCGCTGCATTGCCATCTTATCGTTGGAAAGATCGATGCCGTTTTCTGCCTTAAAGCCTTTGAGCATCCAATCAATGACACGGTTATCGAAGTCATCGCCGCCGAGGTGTGTATCACCGGCAGTTGCGAGAACTTCCTGAACGCCGTCGCCCATTTCGATGATAGAGACATCAAAAGTGCCGCCGCCGAGGTCGTAAACCATGATCTTTTGTTCCTGACCTTTATCAACGCCATAAGAGAGCGCTGCTGCGGTTGGCTCGTTGATGATACGTTTTACATCGAGACCTGCAATTTTGCCGGCATCTTTTGTGGCCTGACGCTGTGCATCACTAAAATATGCAGGAACGGTGATAACTGCGCTGGTGATCGGCTGGCCAAGATAAGCTTCGGCGTCAGCCTTTAACTTTTGCAGAATCATTGCGCTGATTTCCTGCGGGGTATACTGTTTATCGTCAATCTTTACTTTGTAGTCGGTGCCCATGTGGCGCTTAATTGAAGAAATCGTGCGCTCCGGGTTTGCGACAGCCTGACGTTTTGCGGTTGCGCCGACCATGCGCTCGCCGTCTTTTTTAAAGCCGACAACAGAAGGGGTTGTACGTCCGCCTTCCGCATTTGCGATGACGACCGGCTCGCCGCCTTCAATAACTGCGACACAGGAATTTGTAGTGCCTAAATCAATACCAATTGTTTTACTCATATCTGTTACCTCCAAATCAATGTTTCGGTGTAAATGTTTTATTTAAATCTGCATGAAATCCATGCGGAAGGACAAAAGAAAAATTAGGGTCTCCAAAAATTAATTGGCAACCTGAACCATCGCGTGACGAACAATACGGTCACCCAGTTTATAACCGGGCTGAAAAACCTCTGCAATGACATTTTCTCCAAGATCGTCACTTTCAATGTGAGAAACGGCATTGTGATATTCGGCATCAAATGGATCGCCTTTTTTGCCCATGGGTTCAACCCCAAGTTTTTTAAGTGCGGATTCCATCTGCTTTTGAACCATTTCAATCCCTTTGCGCAGGTCTTCTATGGAACAGTCTTTTTGACTCAAAGCCCGCGTCAGATTATCGGCTACCGGAAGAAATTCCAGAACTGCCGCTGCGGTTGCATCGGCATATGCGGTTGCTTTTTCGCGTTCGGTACGCTTACGATAATTATCATATTCTGCGGCCGTACGCAGCAGAATGTCTTTTTGCTTTTTCAGCTCCACCTGGGCTTTTTCCAGAAGCTTTGCAGGATCTTCCTGCGGATTTTCCGCTTTTTCTTCTGACTTTGCCTCAGCAGGTTTCTTTTCTTCCACGTTCGCTTTTGGGGCCTTTTGGGCTTCTTCGGCTTTTTCTTCCTGTGGCTTCTCTTTTTGCTTTTCCTGGTTGTCTTCTTTTTTATTCAAGATGATGCCTCCTATCTTTTTGACTCTAAAGTCATTGTAATTTCATTAATTCCGTGAGCATTCGTCCCACACTGTCGGAAAGGTACGAAAGGCTCCCGAGAAGGCGCTTATAATTCATACGCATGGGTCCTAAAAGTGCGATTGCTCCGGCAGGTGTGCCATTGATTGCATAATGGGAAATAATCAATGCCATGCTGTCAAGAGCCGGAACGCCGATCTCTTTCCCAATCAAGACCCGATCACCGGGTTCGATCAAGAGACGGTAAACCTCGTCTTGCCTTGCTAAAAATCCCATCACTCGACGAAGATCGCCCTCTCCAAACTCGGGATAGTAGAGCAGGTTCGTTTCTCCATCCATGCGGACATCGGCGCCCATTGCTTCGCGGGCTACTTCTAACAATGCCATCAGAGCACTGCTCATCAGCATACCGACATCCCCCATGGAAGCGGCTAAAGACTGGATAAAAGCAGGCGTGATTTTGCGGATCGGCATATTTACAAGCTTCTCATTGAAAACTCGGAAGAACACCCGCAAAATTTCGGGGGAAAGATCAAACTCACAATGAAAGACCCGCGTGTGCATGGTGCCGTTACTGGTCATCAAAATGACCATTGAGGTGCGGCGGCTTGTCTGAACAAACTGCACTGCCCGAACAACTGCATCCCGCCCGCTGGGGGTAATGGAAATTGCCGCTAAACGGGTCATCCCGGAAAGTGCTCGTGAAACACCGTCCAAAAGTTTTTCCGGGTCATAGGCACTAGGGAGAAGCAAAGCATCGATAAAATGCCGCTCATCCGCAGTGGTGGATTCCGGTTCAATTAAAGAATCCAGATAAAAACGATATCCGGCTTCACTGGGAACCCTTCCCGCGGAAGTGTGCGGCTGCTCTAAGAGCCCCATTGCGGAAAGCTCGCTCATCTCGTTGCGCACAGTGGCAGAGGAAACCGGAAACTCAAGCATTTCACACAGCACTTTGCTTCCGACCGGCTCACCGGTTTCAGTATAAAGTTCAATTACCGCTGTTAAAATTTTTTGCTTGCGTGGGCTGAGTTCCATGAAGATCACCTCTTTTGACAAGTTAGCACTCTATAAGATCGAGTGCTAACTACATTTATAAATGTACCATTACTTTGCCCCGGTGTCAATAGGGTATTTGTAAAGAGATTATGAATTGTCAAAAATTTTTACAAAAAACTAGAAAAAGGGGCTGGCAAAAACTTGCCAGCCCCTTTTTAGAAGAACGGATTTAAAATTTACAATGCTTCCAGAAGCGCTTCGATCAAGGAATTTGAAACTAAGAAACCACGCGGCGTCAGCGCAAGTGCTTGAGGGGACTGCGTTAAGAGCCCGGCTTTTTCGTAAGGAATTGCTGCCTCGCGCAGAGAGCTTGAAATTCCGTGAGAAAAACGGTTAAAGCAGCCTTTTTCAGTTAACCCTTCACAAAGGCGCAAACGCAAAAGTACATATTCCGCAAAACTGCCGGCAGGAATTACACGGTCGGTTTCTTCTACGGGTGTCTCTCCCATCAGAAATCCGCGCAGAGAACGCGGCCAGTAAAATCGTTTTCTATTATAATAGGAAGAAGCAGAAGGACCAAGTCCAAGATATTCTTCCTGATTCCAATATTTTAAATTGTGGCGGCCTTCATAGCCCGGCTTTGCAAAGTTTGAAATTTCATATTGAGAAAAGCCCGCACTTTTTAATTCTTCGCAGGCAAGAAGATACCGTTTGCAGACTTCTTCTTCTGCCGGGAGGTTTAAATCGCTTCGATTTTTAAAAAATAATGTGCCTGGTTCGATTTGCAAGAGATAGGCGGAAACGTGAGAAGCACCGTTTTCGCAGCAGAACCGGATGCTTTCTTTTAGAGAATCGTCAGTTTGTCCCGGAAATGCCAAAATTAGATCAAGAGAAATATTTTGGATTCCGGCGCGTCGTGCCTCCGCCATTGCAGCAGCAGCCTGTTGAGGGGTATGGCGGCGTCCGAGAAAAGAAAGCTCTTCTGGATTTGCGGATTGAAGCCCTAATGAAATACGATTGACACCTGCTTCAAAAAGAGGCGGAAAGAAATCAGGCGGAATTTCTCCGGGATTGACTTCCACGGTAATTTCGGCATCAGTAAGGTGGAATTCGGTCCGGGCAGCGTTTGTTAGACGGCAAAGCCGCTTAGCACCCAAAAGACTGGGGGTTCCGCCGCCAAAATAAAGCGTGTCACAGAAAAAATCCGGGTGCGCTTTTTTCCATTTTTTCATAGTGAGAATCAAAAAATCCGTATAGG
>DHOF01000120.1:0-2016 GCA_002411615.1 Ruminococcaceae bacterium UBA5397 | reverse complement strand
GTTCCGCCGCCAAAATAAAGCGTGTCACAGAAAAAATCCGGGTGCGCTTTTTTCCATTTTTTCATAGTGAGAATCAAAAAATCCGTATAGGATTCCATCTGCTCTTCTGTTGCCCGCAGAGAAAAGAAATCACAATAAGGGCATTTTTGAACGCAGAAGGGCACATGCAGATAAAGTCCGTTCATCCGTTATAGCGATTCATCGCTTCGTCAATTTTGCCGTTTACCATTAGAGCAGCCGCAGCCGCGGCATTTTTGGTGCTTTCATCCATCAGTTTCATTTCGTCTGTTGAAAAATGGCTGAGCACCCAGTCTGCTAAATCCCACTGTGGATTCGGCTTTTTTCCTATACCGATTTTAATGCGCGGAAATTGATCGCTGCCGGAAAGATATAAGATGTTTTTCATGCCGTTGTGTCCGCCGTCGCTGCCTTTGCGCCGAATTCGCAGATGCCCGCAGGGAAGAGAAATATCATCAAAAAACACAATCACTTTTTCGGGAGGGAGCTTATAAAAACGCATGGCTTCGGTGACGCTCTGGCCGGAAAGATTCATAAAGGTGGAGGGCTTTAGAAGCAGCACTTTTTTACCGCCGAGTGTTGCAGACGTACAAAGCCCTTTAAATTTTAGGCGGTCAAGTTTTACCCCCGCGTCGTCGGCAATTTTGTCAATCGCCATAAACCCGGTGTTGTGGCGTGTCCCTTCATACTCTTTGCCGGGATTGCCGAGACCGACCAGAAGGTATTCAATGGCGCCGACAGCTTCGGGAGATTTTTGAAAAAGCATCGGGAAAAATCCTCCTTATAAAAAGATGAAAAGAAGGGGCCGCCGCCCGGGAGGCCAGCAGTCCCTTCTCTATTTTGAATTTTAACAAGCCGGATCGTTAGATAAACATGGGGGAGACTGGTTTATCTTCGTAGATACGCTCAATCGCTTCTGCAAAAGTCGGAGCGGTAGGCAAAAGGGTAATTTTATCCAGCTTCTTTTCAGGCGGCAGCGGAACGGTATCCAGAAGAACAACTTCGTCAATCACGGAATCGCGGATTCTCTGGATTGCGGGGCCGGAAAGAACACCATGAGTTGCACAGGCGGTAACAGAAAGTGCGCCGTGCTCCATAATCGCTTTTGCGGCGTTGCAGAGGGTACCGGCAGTATCAATCATATCGTCCACCAGAATTACTTTTTTACCCTGAACGGAGCCGATGATATTCATGACCTCGCAGACATTTGCTTTTTGGCGGCGCTTATCAACAATGGCAAGCGGCGTGCCAACACGGGTTGCAAAGTCACGGGCGCGGGTAACGCTGCCGAGGTCGGGGGAAACTACCACATAGTCGTCAACATGGTCTGCGACACGCTCTTTAAGAAAAGACGCCAAAAGCGGAACTCCGCGCAGATGGTCAACAGGAATGTTGAAAAAGCCTTGGATCTGTGCAGCGTGAAGATCCATTGTGAGGACGCGGTCAGCGCCGGCGGTGGTGATCAGGTCGGCACAGAGTTTTGCGCTGATCGGATCACGTGCTTTTGCCTTGCGGTCCTGGCGGGCATAGCCAAAGTAAGGAATCACTGCAGTGATTCGGGCAGCGCTGGCACGCTTCATTGCATCAATCATGATGAGCAGTTCCATCAGGTTGTTGTTGACCGGTGCACAGGTCGATTGAACGATAAAGCAATCCGATCCGCGTACGGATTCCTGAAGAGAAACGGAAATTTCTCCGTCGCTGAAAGTGGTTACTTCACTCTTACCCATGGGCAGTCCCAGACATTCGCTGATCTGTTTTGCTACGCTTTTACTGGCGCTGGCAGCGAAAATCTTGATTTCCTTGCCGTGAAAATTCATGTCATATCCCCCTGTAAAATGATTCAGTTTTGTGGACTCCTTTTTTCCCCATTTTTTTCATGACAGCTTGTCCTATAATAAGATTGCCAAGAAGGAAAAAGGCCCTTTTTCTATCATTCCACACAAAAAAGAAAAATTCGCAAAAAGTCTGTTCTGTGTGAAATAAATATCAGAAAAT
>DHOF01000102.1 GCA_002411615.1 Ruminococcaceae bacterium UBA5397 | reverse complement strand
CCGCACGGGACAATGCGTACGCATCCGGACGGCTTGCAATCACCAGCGTAATCTTGCCATTCGGAATTTCTCCGCGGCATTCCGCATCGATCAGAGCCTGTAGATTTGTTCCACCACCCGAGACAAGGACCGCTATTTTTAGCATAAGACTACGCCTTCCTCGCCTTGCGTAACTTCTCCGATTGCTACAGCGTTCTGGCCAGCTTCTTTTAAGGTTTCCAATGCCTTTGCAGCATCTTTTTCCGCGACTGCACAAACCTTTCCGACGCCCATATTAAACGTATTATACATATCATGTTCCAGAATTTTCCCAGTCTTTTGAATCAGATCAAAGACGGGGAGCCTCGGCACTGCCTTCAAATTGATCTTTGCAGTCATACCGGAGCACATCATACGCGGAATATTTTCGTAAAATCCGCCGCCGGTCACATGAGAAACGGCTTTTACTTCGACCGCCTGCATCAGCTGGCGCATTGGCTTTACATAGATTTTGGTCGGCGTCAAAAGTGCTTCTCCCAAGGTCATTCCCAATTCTTCTACATACTTTCCGACATTTTCCTGATTCAGATCAAATACCTTGCGCACCAAAGAAAAGCCGTTGGAATGAACACCGGAAGAAGGAAGCCCAATCAACACATCTCCAACCTGCAATTTACTGCCGTCAATCATCTTTGTGCGGTCTACAATTCCCACAGAGAAGCCTGCCAAATCATATTCATTTTCCGGATAAAAACCTGGCATCTCTGCAGTTTCCCCACCGACAATCGCGCTTTCACCCTGCACGCAGCCTTCGGAAACTCCTTTTACAATCTGTGCAATCTTCTCCGGAACATTTTTTCCGGTAGCGATGTAATCAAGGAAAAACATCGGCTGAGCACCACAGCAGATTACATCATTCACGCACATGGCAACGCAGTCAATTCCAATGGTGTCGTGCTTGTCCATCAAAAAGGCAATTTTGAGCTTTGTGCCTACTCCATCGGTACCGCTTACCAAGATTGGATCCTGCATACCTGCAAAATTGGGGCGGAAAAGTCCACCGAAACCACCGATTCCGGAAACAACACCAGAAGTCTGTGTTCTTGCCACATGCTGTTTCATCAGATCAACTGCACGATAACCCGCGGTCACATCGACGCCGGCTGCTTTATAGCTGTCACTGTAACTGTTCTTATTCATTTTCTGCTCCTAATCTGCCATCAAAGGGCGGCTGCTTTTTCCTGTATTGCTGCATCTTTCTCAGAAACTTCTTGTGCCATCGTTTCCTTCATCTTTTCCAGTTTCTTAGAAAGTGATTCGTCCGATAAGGCCAACATCTCTGCTGCCAAAATAGCAGCATTCTTTGCCCCATCGATTGCAACGGTCGCAACCGGAATCCCGCTTGGCATCTGCACCGTTGCAAGCAACGCTTCCATTCCGCCGAGATTTGCGGATTTGATTGGAATTCCAATCACCGGAATGGTCGTATTTGCTGCAAGAACGCCTGCAAGATGTGCTGCCATTCCGGCTGCTGCAATAATCACACCAAACCCATTTTCTTTTGCATTGGAAGCAAAAGAAAACGCTTTCTGCGGTGTGCGGTGTGCGCTCATCACATGCACTTCATATGGAATTTCCAACTTTTTAAGCTCTACAATAGCTTTTGACACTGTTGGAAAATCACTGTCGCTTCCCATAATAACCGCTACTTTTTTCATTTGTCTACCACTCCTTATGATTAACTGAATCAAATAAATGAAACTGTCTTACCCTTTTTGAAAGACACGAGCAAAAAAGATAAAAGCGGGGAAAGAAAGCCGCAAAATATAACGTCTTTCCTCCTCCGCTTTTTATCAGATAGTATTATTTTAGAGGATATCCTGTTTAATTGCAAGGTATTGCGACACAATTTTTGCGATTCCGAAAGAACTCCCAAAAAATTGTTCTTTCCTTTTCTTTTTTTCCAAAATTCCACCAAAAAGCGGGCACGAAAGATCGTACCCGCCACCTTTATTTTTCTGTTTTTGATTTTTGAGACTTTTCTTCCGGAGAATCCGTAACTAATTCTTTAAAAGAAGCAGCTAAACCCGCCAAAGACTGTATCTCGCTTGGAATAATAATTTTGGTTGCTTTTCCGTCAGCTGCCTTTTGAAATGCTTCCAAACTCTTAATTGCAATCACAGATTTACTCGGATCCGCTTCGTTTAAAAGCTTAATGCTCTCTGCTAATGCAGTCTGCACAAGTGTAATCGCTTCCGCTTCGCCCTGTGCTTCACGAATCTTGGTTTCCTTTTGCGCATCTGCCTGAAGAATTGCACTTTCCTTTTCGCCTTCGGCAATTAAAATCTTGCTGGTCTTCTGCCCCTCCGCTTCCAAAATGCGTGCACGGCGTTCACGTTCCGCCTTCATCTGTTTCTCCATACTATCCTGAATTTCTTTCGGCGGGAGAATATTTTTCAACTCTACGCGGTTTACCTTAATTCCCCACGCATCTGTTGCCTCATCCAAGATCGTACGAATTTTTGTATTAATCACATCGCGGCTGGTAAGGGTATGATCCAATTCCAAATCTCCAATAATATTTCGAAGGGTCGTTGCGGAAAGATTTTCGATTGCAGAAAGTGGATTCTCTACCCCATAGCAGTAAAGCTTTGGGTCGGTAATCTGAAAATAGATGACCGTATCAATTTGCATCGTCACGTTATCTTTTGTAATAACCGGCTGCGGTGGAAAATCCACGACCTGTTCCTTGAGAGAAACCTTTTTCCGAATCTTATCTGCGAACGGAATCTTAAAATGAAGTCCTTTTTCCCAAGTATTGTGATAAGCCCCCAAACGCTCCAGCACATAAGCATATCCCTGCGAAACGACTTTAATATTCGAGATTACAATCGCAATTAAAAAGATTAGTAGTAAAACCAGAAAGATTTCCAAAATCGGAATTTTCATAAGACGAGCACTTCCTCTCTTTACTCAGGTTTTATTATTTCTTTTACTAATAATTTAACTCCTTCAATCGTTTTTACCAAAACATCTGCACCTTCAGGGATCACTTCTCCATCATAAGACCGAGCGGTCCAAAGGCTCCCTTGTACCTTTACAAGTCCAGTTCCCGCAGTATTGTCTATCTGCTGCGTCACAATTCCCTTCATTCCGATATACCGATCCGCATTGGTATCCGTCTTTTTAAAGTTCATGGCTTTATGGACAAAAGGCCTTGTTAAAAGCAGAGTCAGCACGGTTACGCCGATAAAAATCAGAAGCTGCAGCCATGGAGGGACTCCGCAAAAAGCGGATATGGCCGCCGCAACTCCCCCGATTGCAAACCAAATACTGACAAGCTGTGTAGTACACCCCTCAATGATTGCCGCCACTACTGCAATCGCCAGCCATAAATATGGCAGATAGTAAGATAAAATCAGCACTGCTGAACCCCCTTCCTGAAATTGGAAAAGTTCTTCCAATTATTAGATGCATTGTATCATAGAAACTTTTCTTAAACAAGGATTTTTTAAAAATAAAATCAGAGCAGTTCTGATAGTTTTTCTTCGATCGCCTCTGCAACTTTTGCATGGCCTTCTGCATCCAGATGAATGCCGTCTACTGCTCCGGGCTGCACGAATAAGTTTAAATCAAGAAATTCGCATTGGAGCTGAGCCGCAGCTTTCTCTAACTCTGCTCCCAATTCTCGGGAAATCCCATTTGTATGCTCATTAAAATCCCAAGGAATTCCGGCGTCTTCCCGATACTTCATAGCAGGCGGGCAGAGAATGAAAACTTTGGGAGCATTTCCATTTGGCCCGTATTTAGAATGCTGAACCATTTCTGCAAGCACTTTAACCCCCTCTGCGATTTCTTTTGCAGAAAGGCCTAAGCTTATTTTGCAGTCATTGATTCCCAGCATTAGCAAAACCCAATCGACCGGACAATGTTTTTGCAGACAAGGAAGCAAAGCTCCTTTTCCGTTTCTGCAGCCACCCATGAAATCATCCCATAGAGTTGTCCGTCCGTTTTCGCCTTCAGGGATCACCTCAATCTGCGGCATAGCATGCTGTAGTCGGCCGGTCCATCGCACAGATTCTGGCTGGCGAGTACCAAAGCGCGGATCAAACCCCCAAGTGTTGGAATCTCCAAAGCATAAAATTCGTTTCATTTTATTTCCTTTCCCAAATCTATAAAAATATACCGATCTTGATAGGAACAGTATACCATTAACTAGTTTACTTCGTCTAGAGACAGCAAAAAGGCTGACAGTAAATTTACTGTCAGCCTTTTTGTTTTGGGATTAAAGAGAGAGGAGAAATATGAAAGCAAAATTGGATCTCTTTTGAGATCGTCCAACTCGGATGTGCTGTTTCCGATTTGGATTGTCTATAGTATAGAGAAAGGTTGTGTCCGATATTTAAAAGGACTGTGAAGAAAAGATGAATCTTCCGTAAAGAAATTATAAAGTTCCCTTAAATTCGCCCGTTTTATTGCTCTCATATGAAATAATGAATTCTTTTTACTGAGCAGAAGAAACCATTTTCGCTGAATTTTTTGCTTCAGGAACGACCTTTGGGTGCTGCAAACGACGTACACAGATCGATAAGGTGAAACAGATTGCAAAATAAATGAGTGCCATAAATCCGTATACCAAAAACATAGCCGCAGCATTGCCCGAAAATTGTGCAATGACAATTCTGCCGTTTACAGTGAATTCGGCGATATTGACAGCCGCCAGCAGAGAAGTATCTTTTATGACCGTGATCACCTGGCTGAGAAGCGCCGGAATGCTGACACGCAAAGCCTGTGGGAGAACGATCATCTTCAAAGTCTGGAAGAGAGAAAATCCCTGAGAAGCCGCCGCTTCAAACTGCCCCTTCGGGATACTGTTTAATCCGCCGCGAACAATCTCTGCAACCACTGCAGAGGTAAAAAGAGTAAATGCCAGAGAACCCGACATAAAGTCTTTCACCATCGATGGAATTTCCTTGCCAAACGGTACCAAAAAATAAATAATCAAAATCCAGAGCAAATTCGGCGTTGTCCTGAAAATCTCAATATAAACGGATACGATCACCTGTAAAGGTTTTAGCCCATATGATTTGGCAGCACCCAAAATTGTTCCAAACAGAAGGCTGAGCAAAATTGCAACAACTGCTACTGAGAGCATCATTCCGATTCCCTGAAACATAAAAGCTATATTGCTTTTGCTGAATACCTGAGATAAGATTTCCATTATGACACCTCCACGGCTGCTGCTTCCGGCATCTCTTTTGACACTTTTTTATGCGAAACAGCCGGACCGAGTTTTGCCCGTTTTTCCAAATGTTTTGCCAAAGTGACCAGCGGAAAATTAATAACGAAATACAAAGCACCAGCCATAAGGTACCCAGGTCCATAGCAAAGATAAAGCCCAACCCATGAATCCGTCAGATACATAAGCTCTCCGCCTGCAATCATCGCTGTAACCGAGGTGTTTTTCACCAGATTCACAGCCTGATTTGCAAGCATTGGCATCATTACCCGGAACGCCTGCGGCAAAACAATGATACGCATTGCTTTTCCAAAGCTGAAACCCTGAGAATATGCAGCCTCAATCTGTCCTTTGGGAACAGACTCAATTCCTGTGCGGACTACCTCACTGATATAAGCGCCGTGATACATTCCCACGCCTAAAACACAGATTGGAAAAACGTCCAGTACAATTCCGACACTTGGCAGCACATTATACATAAAAATCAACTGTAAAAACAGCGGCGTATTCTGGAAAAATTCCACATAGACTCGGGCAATTACTCTTAATATTTTTAACTGAGATACGGAAAAGACTCCTAATATAATGCCAATACAAAGTGCAAGGACAAGTCCCAGCAAAGAAAATTCCAGCGTATGCAGAAAACCGGTTCCAAAGACTTCTCCGAAGTCTTCAAATACCCGCCGCCATTGCTCTGCTCCAAATGGCATGCGATCAACTCCTTCTGCTTAGATCAA
>DHOF01000126.1:3787-19064 GCA_002411615.1 Ruminococcaceae bacterium UBA5397 | reverse complement strand
AATGGATTGGCGCCTTTGGTTTAACAGAACCTGGCGCTGGTACTGATGCTCAGGGCCAGCAGACAACTGCTGTTCTCGAAGGAGACCATTATGTATTAAATGGTTCCAAAATTTTCATCACCAATGCTGGTGCAGCAAACGTATTTGTTATTATTGCTGTAACCGGTCATCACCTTAACGCAAAAGGCCGCAAAATTAAAGATATTTCAGCCTTTATCGTAGAGCGTGATTTCAAGGGCTTCTCTGTAAGCAAACCTGAAAAGAAGATGGGTATTCGTGGTTCTTCTACTGCAGAGCTTGTTATGGAAGACTGCATTGTGCCTAAGGAGAATCTCCTTGGCAAAGAAGGCCAGGGCTTTAAGATTGCTATGGAGACTTTGGACGGCGGCCGTATTGGTATCGCATCTCAGGCTCTGGGCCTTGCAGAAGGCGCAATCGAAGAGACCGTTAAGTACACCAAAGAGCGTGTTCAGTTTGGCAAACGTATTTCTCAGTTTCAGAACACCCAGTTCCAGCTGGCGGATATGTATGCAAAGACCGAAGCTGCAAAGTGGCTGGTTTATTCCGCCGCAATGAAGAAGCAGAATCATGAGCCTTATATCGTTGACGCCGCTATGGCAAAATTGGTAGCTGCTGAGACTGCTAGTGATGTTACCCGCCGTTGCGTACAGCTGTTCGGCGGATACGGCTACACTCGTGAGTATCCTGTTGAGCGCATGATGCGTGATGCAAAGATCACTGAGATCTATGAGGGTACTTCCGAAGTTCAGCGCATTGTCATTTCTGGCTATCTCGGCTTGAAATAAGGAACTGGAGGGAATTATTCGACATGAAAGTTATTGTTTGTGTAAAACAGGTCCCGGATACCTCTGGTGTCGTTGCTGTTAAAGCAGATGGCACTATGGATCGTTCTTCCATGGCAACAATCACCAACCCTGATGATATGAATGCAGTTGAAGCTGCTCTTCAGCTGAAAGAAAAAACAGGCTGCGAAGTGGTTGTTGTTTCCATGGGACCCCCTCCGGCAGAGGGAATGCTGCGTGAAATCCTTGCCCGCGGTGCAGATCGTGCGGTTTTGGTTTCTGCACGTGAATTCGGTGGCAGTGATACCTATGCAACCAGCCAGATTCTGGCTGCTGCGATTAAGAAGATCGGCGTAGGCCCTGATGATATCGTATTCTGCGGTCGTCAGGCTATTGATGGTGATACCGCACAGGTTGGCCCGCAGATTGCTGAAAAGCTTGGTATGCCGCAGGTTACCTATGTAGCAGATATTAAAGTTGAGGGCAAGGATCTTGTCGTAAAGCGTATGCTCGAAGACGGATTTATGATGCTGAAAGTTCAGACTCCATGCCTCTTGACCTGCATTAAAGAGCTGAATGAACCCCGTTATATGAGTGTTGGAGGCATTTTTGAATGCTATTCCAAGCCTTTGGATGTTTTCAACTATGAGGCATTGAAAGATGATCCGCTGGTTGATTTGGATACAATCGGCCTTAAAGGATCTCCGACCAATGTGTATAAGTCTTTCTCGCCTCCGCTTAAAGGTGCCAGTGTAATGCTGGAAGGCGCAGATAAAGCAACCTGCGACAAGCTCGTTGGTATTCTGGACGGGAAACACCTTATCTAATTGAAAGGAGATGTAATAAATGGCTGAATTTAATAGTAAAGACACCGCCGCCTTTAAGGGCGTGTGGGTATTTTGTGAGCAGCGCGAAGGCGTGATTATGAGCACAACCTATCAGCTGCTGAGCGAAGGCCGTAAACTGGCCAATGACCTGGGCGTAGAGCTTTGTGGTCTTCTGCTTGGTCATAATATTAAAGAAGAGTATGTCAAGGGCCTTGGCGGATACGGCGCTGATCGTGTATATGTTTGTGATAGTGAGCTCTTAAAGACCTATACAACAGACGGTTACGCAAAAGTAATCTGTGATGCTGTCAAAGAGAAAAAACCTGAGGTTCTCCTGATTGGAGCTACCAACATTGGTCGTGACCTTGGACCTCGCTGTGCAGCTCGTCTGCATACCGGTTTGACCGCTGACTGCACCCATCTGGATGTAGATACTGAAAAGTATAAGGCATTTTTGAAGACGACTTCTACCATTGATGTCGATCATACCCCCTTTGAGAACAATACCAATTTGAAGATGACTCGTCCGGCATTTGGCGGCCACTTGATGGCTACCATTATTTGCCCGCGTTTCCGTCCGCAGATGTCTACTGTTCGTCCGGGCGTTATGAAGACTCAGCCTTATGATGAGGCTGGTGCACAGAAGGTTGTTATCGAGAATCTGAATGTTGCCCTTACAAAGGACGATATCCATGTAGAGGTTCTCGATGTTGAGAAAGCAGCCAAGAAGATGGTCGATTTGATCGGCGCTGATGTTGTTGTTTCTGTTGGACGTGGTATCAGTAAAGATGTCGAAAAGGGCATTAAGGTTGCACAGGATCTGGCTGATGTATTGGGCGGCGTCGTAGGCGCTTCTCGTGCAGTTGTTGATGCTGGCTGGATTTCTTCCGATCATCAGGTCGGACAGACAGGCAAGACCGTTCATCCTCGCATTTATGTTGCACTTGGTATTTCCGGTGCAATTCAGCATCAGGCTGGCATGCAGGATTCCGAATGCATTATTGCTGTCAATAAAAATGCAGATGCTCCTATTTTTGATATTGCTTCTTATGGTATCGTTGGTGATTTGTTTAAGGTTGCTCCAATGCTGACTGAAGCAATTAAAACTTTGGAAGCAAGCAAATAAGGATTCTTTTTCCTGATTCTCTTAGTAAAAGAATAAAAAGCCACCCTTTTTCCATTTGGGAAAAGGGTGGCTTTTATAATGTGTTCTTAGTTTACGGGAAAACACACAAAGGAAGATCAGCTGGTATAATGTTAAAAAAATGATCAAAAAAAGGCCTTGGCTTTCATCATCTTTTAGAAAAGATAAGAGCCAAGGCCTTTTATGAAAAAACGAGATTAAATCTTGTTGGACTGACGCCAAATGTTCTGTGCTTCAGCAGCTTTAATTAATTGATCGCGGAATTTTGGATGTGCGATACTAATAATTGCTTCAGCACGCTGCCACGTGGAGAGCCCTTTTAGGTTTACTTTTCCGTATTCCGTAACAAGCCATTGAATATTGCAGCGAGTATCTGTTACAATAGAGCCGTTTTTCAAAGTCGGTAAAATACGGGAAATGGTTTCGCCTTTTTTGTTGGTGAAAGTAGAAGAGCAACAAATAAAGCTCTTTCCACCATGACTTAAGTAAGCCCCCATAACAAAATCAAGCTGTCCGCCGGCACCGCTGATTTGCTTGATTCCAGCAGATTCTGCATTTACTTGCCCATAAAGGTCAACATCAATTACATTGTTAATGGAGATAAAATTATCAAGAGCTGCAACTGTGCGGACGTCGTTTGTATAATCAACAGGTGCACTCATCAGTGCAGGGTTGTTATTCATGTATTCATACATTTCTTTGGAACCAGAACCGAAAGCGTAAGTTTGACGTCCGTAATCAATGTTTTTCTTCGACCCGTTGATCTTTCCGGCTTTTGCAATTTTCACAAAAGCATCAACGTACATTTCTGTATGAACGCCAAGATCTTTCAGATCAGAATCGACAATCATGGATCCAACAGCGTTTGGCATGCCGCCAATTCCGAGCTGCAGGCAGGCTCCATTTGGAATTTCTTCTACAATCAGTTTTGCAACGGCTTTGTCAATCTCAGTAGCAGGAGCTTCTGCACCAGTTGCGTCGACCGGGTCATTTGGACCTTCTACAACCATGTCTACTTTATTGATATGAATTCCTTCGTTAAAACCGCCTAGGCAGCGAGGCATATTTTGGTTGACTTCAACGATAATCGTTTTTGCTTTTTCGCACATTGCAGTAATATGTGAAGCACTGGGGCCAAAGTTAAAATAGCCATGTTCATCCATAGGAGCAACCTGAATCATTACAACGTCGACCGGGTCCAGGTTTTCGCGATAAAAGCGGGGCAGTTCTGAATAACGCATGGGGCTGTAATATGCCATTCCAAGAGAAATCATTTTGCGCTCAATTCCGCTCATATGCCAACTGTTCCATGTAAAATGTTTTGGCGCATCCGGTACTTTGGCAATCTCCAAGGGATGCATGACAACGCCGCCGCGAAGTTTTACGTCCGTCAATTCATTGTAGCGCGCAGCTAAAGCCTTATCAAGGACAACAGGAGTCCCAAGACACCATCCGTAATCGACCCAGTCACCGGATTTGACGACTTTAACTGCATTTTCAGCAGTTGTCAGTTTGCTTTGATATTCCTCATAAAAATCCATTCCAAAAGAACCTCCTACCACGTTTGGTTACTTTAATTATTTGTTTTATATTATATCAGATTTGCCGCTAAAAGACAAGAAATCGCTTATCGTGTCGGGCATTGTTGTATTTTTAAAAATATGGTAAAATTAAGCAAATAAAATTAGGAGAGAGATAAATTGGATTCGAATGTTAATAAAGAAAAATTGTGCTTATTAAAGATGCTTCAAATTTTCAGAAAAAATTCAGATCAAGATCATCCGATTACACTTTTAGAGGTTGGAAAACTTTTGGAACAAGAAGGCCTTTCCTGTAGTAGAAAGACACTCGGTAGAGATCTAAAAGCTCTAAAGGATGCAGGATATGATTTTATAAAATCCAATGGTTCCAACCAAAGAGGCTTTTATCTTGCTGAGTCATCTTCATTCGAGACTGCAGAGGTACGTGTGCTGATGGATGCTGTTTTAAGTGCTCCGTTTATAACAGAAGAGTGGACTAAACAGCTTGTTGATCACCTGAAAAGCTTAATGAGTGTACATCAGGCGGAAGATATGTGCCGCCAAATTAGTTTTGACAGAACTTATAAATATAAAAATGGAGAAATTTTTTATACAATTGATACATTGGAAAAAGCAATTCGTGCTAAAAAGAAAATTCGTATGGTGTATCAGCACCAGATTCTTTGGCATAACCGAGTAACGCTTGATTTTGGACGAGAATTCAGTTTGAGCCCTTATGCTTTATTATGGAGTCATGACAAATATTATTTAGCTTGTAATTATAAAAAATATGATGTTGTTTCGAATTATCGTTTAGACCGTATGCATAAAGTGGAAATCATGGAGGAACCGGCACGCCCGTTTGAAGAAGTTTGTTCTTACCGCGGCACTTTTGATGCAGATGATTATTTGCGGCATTCTTTTTACATGTATAATGGGGAACGGCAGACACTTTTAATTCGCTGTAAAAATTCTGCGCTAGAAATCATGCTGGATCGTTTTGGAGATTCTTTGGAATTTTTGGAGTGTGATAACAGTAAAAATGTTTTTACAGCCCGTACAGATGTCAGTATCAGCGAGGGACTCTACGAATGGCTTTTACAGTACAGTGGGGTAATGACAGTTTTATCCCCAACGATCGTGCGTCATGAAATGCAGGAGAGAATCCGTGAATTATATAAACGCTATCAATGTGCCCCAAATTTTCAAAATGACGACACTGAGAGGGAAGAAAAGACTTGTTAATAATCCAAAAGCCGACCTTTTTATTTTCCGGGAAATAATTTTAGGAAAACCACATATGCTCAACGAAAATTTCAATGCCAATTGCAATCAAAACGATTCCACCAAAAAGTTCTGCACGGTTGCTCAAAAGAGGGCCGAACTTTTTTCCAATATAAACACCAATAAGACAAAAAAAGAATGTTACGGCTGCAATAATACTGACAGCTAAAAGCATTAAAAGAGGCGTTGAGGCACCGACTGCATTCGGAAGAATCACTCCTGTTGCAAGAGCATCGATGCTGGTGGCAACGGCAAGCACTAAAATCTGTTTCCATGATAAATCGTTTTGGTAGCAAACAGCTGTTTCTTTATGGCGGGATTCTTTCAGCATTTGAATTCCAATAATGCTTAAAAGGATCAAAGCAATCCAATGATCAACGCTTTCTATTAAAGAAGCGCCGGTAACTCCGACCAGCCACCCAATAACAGGCATAATTCCCTGAAACAATCCAAAGCTGCAGGCTAATTTCAGTGCAAAAGAAAAGCGCAGCTTTTTGGTGACGGCACCGTTTGTGATGCTGACTGCAAAAGCGTCCATTGAAAGGCCAACGGCAATTCCAAGCAGAGCAAAGTAGTCCACAGTTTTCCCTCCAGACGATTCAAGAACAATGTTTTTAATATTAAAACTTTTTAAATAGTTTGTCAATCATTTTAGAATATCAGAAAAGAAATTGCGATTTTTAAGAAATCATGTTAAAATAAACGCAATATAGGGGGCGTAAAAATGATAGCTTTGATCGATTATGGAGCTGGAAACCTGCAGAGCGTGATAAAGGCTTTTCACTATATCGGCTGTGAAGTCAAGGTAACAGCTGATCCGAAAGAGCTGCAGCGTGCAGATGCAGCGGTTTTGCCCGGAGTAGGCGCTTTTGGAGATGCGATGAACAGTCTTCAAAAGTCGGGGATGGTTCCTGAAATTTATCACTTTATCGAACAGAATAAACCCTTTCTAGGAATTTGCTTGGGACTTCAAATGTTGTTTGAAAGCAGCGAAGAAAGTGAGGGGGTTAAGGGACTGGGAATCCTTCCGGGAAAAATTCTTCGAATTCCAGATGGGCCAGGTCTTAAGATTCCGCATATTGGTTGGAATAGTTTGAATCTTAAGTGCCATACAGGCTTATTTGAAAATCTTCCAGAAAATTCTTATGTTTATTTTGTACATTCTTATTACTTAAAAGCGGAAAAACGCCACCAAGTTATTGCAACCACCTCTTACGGAGTTGAGATTGATGCTGCTGTCCAGCGTGGCAATTTATTTGCAACTCAGTTTCATCCTGAAAAAAGCGGACAAGTAGGTCTGAAAATTTTGGAGAACTTTGTTTCGATGATCGGGGAGGGCAATGCTTAATGTATGCAAAACGAATCATTCCTTGTTTGGATGTAAAAAATGGACGAGTGGTCAAAGGGACGTCGTTTATTAATTTGAGGGATGCCGGAGATCCGGTAGAATGTGCAATTGAATATGATCATCAGGGAGCTGATGAACTGGTTTTGCTGGATATTACAGCTTCTGCTCAATCAAGGGGAACGCAGCTGCAGTATGTTAGTTCTGTGGCAGATCATATTTTTATTCCCTTTACGGTCGGCGGTGGTATCCGCACGGTAGAAGATTTCACGGCTTTGTTAAGGGCAGGCGCTGATAAAGTTTCAGTGAATTCTGCTGCAGTCAGAAATCCAAAGCTGATTGAGGAAGCTGCAAAAAAATTTGGAAGTCAGTGTGTTGTTTGTGCCATTGACGCGAAAAGGAGAGCAGAAGGCGGCTGGACTGTTTATATCAATGGCGGCCGCATTGATACTGGAATAGATGCGTTGGAGTGGGCAAAAAAAGCAACCGAGTTGGGAGCAGGGGAACTTTTAGTGACCAGCATGGACGAAGATGGTCAGAAAAAGGGGTATGATCTTGCTTTAACAGCGGCGATTTCTGAATCTGTTTCGGTCCCTGTAATCGCCTCCGGTGGAGCCGGAGCATTAGAACATTTTTATGACGCTTTCACAAAAGGGAAAGCAGATGCTGTATTGGCTGCAAGTCTGTTCCATTTTGGAGAAATCAGTATTCCACAGTTAAAAGAATATCTTTCCGGACGAGGAATCTCTGTTCGGAAAATATAATAATAGAAAAAGTCAAGTTCTGTTTAAGAACTTGACTTTTTCTAATGTTAAAATGGAAATCTCCTGCATAGAAATAAAAGCGAGGAGGTGCCCTAAAAAATGAAGAAAAGAAGAATTTTAGCTGCTGTTCTTTCAGTCGTTTTTGTATTACAGGCGTTTTCGCTGCATGCCTATGCACTTTCAGATGAAGAACTGCCAGCCCCGAGTGCCTGCCTAATGGAAGCTGAAACCGGAAAAGTGCTGTACGAGAAAGCTTCGCACGATCAGCGTCCCTGTGCATCTGTTACGAAGGTCATGACGCTCCTTTTAGTGATGGAAGCTCTTGATGACGGAAAGATCCATTTGGACGACCAGGTTACAGCCAGTGAACATGCTGCCTCTATGGGAGGGTCAGATATCTGGCTAAAAGAGGGAGAGACGATGAGCGTTGACGATATGCTGAAAGCGACAGTAATCGCGAGCGCAAATGATGCAGCGGTTGCTTTGGCGGAATTTGTCGCCGGAAGCGAAGACGCGTTTCTTGCTCAGATGAACGAAAAAGCCAAGACGCTCGGTATGAATGATACAACTTTTAAAAACTGTAACGGCCTTGATGAAGATGGCCATGTGACCAGTGCTTATGATGTTGCCGTGATGTCGCGGGAATTGATGAAGCATCAGAAAATATTTGATTATACCGGCACATGGATGGATTCTCTGAGGGATGGAAAAACGCAGCTCGTTAATACGAATAAACTTTTGAAAAGCTATAAAGGGATCACTGGACTTAAAACCGGAACTACCAGCAAAGCCGGCAGCTGCATCTCAGCAACAGCAATGCGTGACGGGATGCACTTGATTGCGGTCGTTTTGGGTGCTTCCAATACGAAAGACCGTTTTAATAGTGCAGCTACGTTGCTAAACTATGGATTTGCGAACTGGTCTTTGAGTGCTTTGGAAGTCCCTGAAGAAGCATATCAGCCTTTAAAGATTCAGAATGGAATGGAGAATGAAATTCCCGTTACGGTTGCAAATCCGGGAAGTGCATTAGTTTCCAAAGGAAAAGGGGAAGAGGTACAATCAACAGTCTCTTATGATGAATTCTTAGAGGTCCCCATCCAAAAAGGACAGCAAGTAGGAGAGATTACCTATTCAATTGGAGATGAAACTGTCGGATCAGTGCCGATTTTAGCAGCAAAAGGGATTGAAAAAGCAGAATTAATGCCTGTTTTTCACCTGCTCCTCCAAAATTTATTTGCTTTCTCTGATAAATAACAGGAAACAAACACGAATTATGCTATAGCGCCTTGCAAATTTCAGCAAGATATTGTAAAATATAAACAATCAAAAAGCGCAAGGAGGAATTAAAATTGTCTCTTCGCTATGACACATGCTACTTTGATTCTTTTTTATCTTCGCAGGAATATGAAGCGCTTGCTCCTCAAGTAGAGCTTGCACATCAGATCCTGCACAAGGGAACAGGGCTCGGCAATGATTTTCTCGGCTGGGTGGATCTTCCTGTAAACTATGACAAAGAAGAATTTTCCCGCATTAAGGCAGCAGCCGAACGAATTCGTAAGAATACGGATATTTTTCTAGTGATCGGTATTGGAGGTTCTTATCTGGGAGCTCGTGCAGCAATTGAATTTTTAAAATCGAACAATTACAATGCACTCAAAAAGAATTCCCCGGATATCTATTTTATTGGGAATAGTATCAGCTCAACTGCTCTTGCGGAAGTCATGGAAATCTGTGAAGGAAAAGATGTTTCCATTAATATGATTTCTAAATCCGGAACTACGACGGAACCGGCAATTGCTTTCCGTGTTTTGCGTGCATTTCTTGAGAAAAAATATGGTGCGGAAGGCGCAAAAGAGCGTATCTTCTGTACGACTGACAAAGCACGCGGAACTTTAAAGCAGCTGGCAACAAAAGAAGGTTATGAGACTTTTGTAGTGCCGGACGATGTTGGTGGGCGCTACAGTGTTTTGACTGCAGTAGGACTTTTGCCGATTGCAGTTGCAGGATGCAATATTGATGCTTTGATGGCCGGAGCTGCTAAAGCACGAGAAGCTTATAACAATCCGGAGCTTTCAGAAAATCCATGTTACCAGTATGCAGCATCCAGAAACCTGCTTTACCGCAAGGGAAAAGAAATTGAAATCCTTGTCAGCTATGAACCATGCTTTACAATGATGAACGAATGGTGGAAACAACTGTTTGGAGAGAGTGAAGGAAAAGACCAAAAAGGATTGTTCCCGGCTTCTGTCGTTTTCTCAACAGATCTGCATTCCATGGGACAGTATATCCAACAGGGACGCCGCTCTATTTTTGAAACGGTTGTGCTGTTTGATCATACCAAAAAGGAAATTTATCTCGGAAATGATCCGGAGAATACAGATGGACTTAATTTCCTTGCAGGAAAGAGCATGTCTTATATCAATCAAAAGGCTTTTGAAGGAACCGTTCTTGCACATACAGACGGAGGGGTTCCAAACGGAGTCATTCACGTCCCGGACTTTTCTGAAGATTCTCTTGGACAGCTGATTTATTTCTTTGAAAAAGCATGTGCGATTTCGGGCTATCTGATGGGAGTCAATCCTTTTAATCAGCCCGGTGTCGAAAGTTATAAAAAGAATATGTTTGCCCTTTTGGGTAAGCCTGGTTATGAGGCTCAAAAGGAAGCTCTGGAAGTAAGGCTTCATCACGATAAATAAGATAAAATATAGAACAAAAAAGTAGGAGGATTCTACCATGATTACATTTATTACTGGCAAAAAAGGCTCCGGAAAGACCAAAAAACTGATCGATCGCGCAAATGAGGCTGTTAAAAATTCAAAGGGCAATGTTATTGTCATTGAAAAAGGGTTGAAGCTTACCTATGATGTCGATCATGCTGCACGTTTGATTGATATCGAAGCATATGGGATTAAAGGTGCAGATGCACTTTTGGGCTTTATCAGTGGTATTTGTGCTGGAAATTATGATGTGACGGATGTGTTTGTTGATTCCACTCTGAAAATTATGGGACCCGATCTGGAAGCTTTGGTTCCTTTTGCAGAAAAAGTAAATGCGCTGTCCTCTTTGGCAGATGTGAAATTTACATTTTTGATTTCTGCAGATCATTCCGAAATTCCAGAAGCTGCACAGAAATTTATTCAAGAGGTCTAATTTCTCGTTTAAGCGACGCTTCTTCTGCAAAAACGCTCAAATCTTGTGGATTTTGTCTTGACAAACACTATCAATACTTATATAATAGATAAACGTAGCGCAATGTGCCGAGGTGTTTAAATGCTTTTGAATTTAGAAAAATTGTTTGCGGAAGAGAAAGGAAATCTCCCTTTTTCAGAAATGATTGATTTATCAAAAGTCGAGTACAATCGGTGTCATCCGTTTTCCTCTCCGGTTACGGTAAAGGGTACAATCGTTGGAAAAAGCGGCTATTTACAGTTGACGGGGAAGATTCTTTATCATCTCTCTGTTTTATGTGATCGCTGTGAGGAACCCATCGAAAAGGATATAGAAATGCCTTTTTCTCATATACTTGTGAGAAGTGTATCAAATGAAGAAGACAGCGATGAATATATTGTTGCAGAGAATGATACCTTGGATTTAGCAGCGCTTGCAGAGGAAGACCTTTTGCTTTCTTTGCCAACCAAATTTCTCTGTAAAGAAGACTGCCGTGGCTTATGCCAGATTTGTGGGAAAAACTTGAATCAAGGGCCATGCGGTTGTAAATCTCATCAAATAGATCCTCGTCTTGAGGTTCTAAAAAAATTGATAAATTAACCAGAGTAAAATAAGGAGGTGCTGAGATGGCGGTACCAAAGGCGAAATTGTCTAGTGCAAGACAAAATAAACGGCGTTCCAATGTTTGGAAGATTAGCGCTCCGGCTCTGATGAAGTGCCCAAAATGTGGAGAATATAAGCTCGCTCATCGGGTATGCAATAACTGCGGTTATTACAATGGCAGAGAAGTAATCAAAAAAGAGGCTTAAGCTTCTGTGATTTCCGGAAATGGTAGAGAAGGAGGAATCCTTCTCTATTTTTTTGGCTGGGACATTCTTTTTATGAGGAAGTGAATACAGATTGGCAGTTTTTATTAAAGAGGTGCAGGCCGATACCCCAGCAGCGTTGGCAGGCATTACGGAACAAGATAAGTTGATTTCCATTAATGGACATCCTATCATCGACGTTCTAGATTATCGCTTTTACGAGACCAATCGAAATCTGGAACTGGTTTTGAAAAAAGGAGATTCTGTTCGTACGGTTTCTATTCATAAAGGACAATATGAACCGATCGGCCTTGAATTTGAAACTTATTTAATGGACCAACAGCATTCCTGCGCCAATCGCTGTATTTTTTGTTTTATTGATCAGCTTCCAAAAGGAATGCGGGAAACATTATATTTTAAAGATGACGATTCACGCCTTTCTTTTTTGTTTGGCAATTACATTACCATGACAAATTTAAGTGACCGTGAAGTGGATCGCATTATCCAAATGCATATTAGTCCGATCAACATTTCTGTCCATACTACAAACCCAGAATTGCGCTGCAAAATGATGGGAAATCGTCTTGCCGGAGAGTCTTTAAAGTATTTGTATCGCTTGGCAAAAGCCAATACGAAAATTAACTGCCAGCTGGTTCTGTGCCCAGGCATTAATGACGGGGAAGAATTAGAGCGTACTTTGAGTGATCTTTCTTCCTGTGTCCCGGCGGTTCAAAGTATTGCGTTAGTCCCTCTTGGGGTGACGAAGTATCGTGATGGACTTTATCCGCTCGTTCCTTATACACCGCAGCAGGCAAAAAAGGTGATCGATCAAGCGGAAGCATGGGGAGAGAGATTTTTTAAAAAATATGGGAATCGTATTTGTTATGCAGCAGATGAATTTTATTTAAAAGCAAACCTTCCCATTCCAGATGCTGAATTTTACGGCGATTTTGATCAGCTGGAAAATGGTGTTGGCCTTTTAGCCTCTCAGAAACAGGAATTTGAGATGGCGGCGGAAGACTTTGAGGCGCCCTCTCAAATGAGAAAAGTGACACTTGCGACCGGAATGGCGGCAGCTCCGTTTTTAAAGGAACTGCTTGACGGATTCCAAAGAAAATGCAATAATCTAATTTGTCAGGTAAGTCCAATTCGCAATGACTTTTTTGGGACGACCATTACTGTGGCAGGGCTTATCACAGGGCAGGATTTGATTGCTCAGCTTCAAGGAAAAGATTTGGGAGATGAACTTTTGCTGCCAACTGTGATGCTTCGGCATGAACAGGATTTATTTTTGGACAATGTTTCAATTGACGAAGTTAAAAAAGCATTGAAGGTTCCGATTCATTTGGTACCGAATGATGGATGGGAACTTTTGAATGCAGTATTAGGGAGGAAAGATGATGTCTAAGCCCGTAGTAGCAATCGTAGGACGGCCAAATGTAGGCAAGTCCACTTTATTCAATAAATTGATCGGAGCTCGCCTCTCTATCGTAGAAGATACCCCTGGTGTAACAAGAGATCGTATCTATGGGGAGTGCGAATGGGATGGCCGAAAGATTTGTTTGATTGATACAGGTGGAATTGAAGTTAAAACAAGTGATCTTTTACTGTCACAAATGCGCGAGCAGGCACAACTGGCAATCGATACGGCGAATGTGATTATCTTTGTGACCGATATTCACGGCGGCGTTTTGGCTGCGGATCGAGATATTGCAGCAATGCTGATGAGAAGCGGTCGGCCGATCGTTTTGTGTGTTAATAAAGTGGATTCTATTGGAGAGCCGCCGATGGAATTTTATGAATTTTATAATTTGGGATTAGGAGATCCGATTGCAGTTTCTTCGGTACACGGACACGGTACTGGAGATCTTCTCGACCGGGTCATAGAATTACTTCCGGAGAAAATAGAGGAGGAAGACGCCGGCGATACGATTCATGTAGCTGTTATCGGAAAGCCAAATGCCGGAAAGTCTTCCCTTGTAAACAAAATCGTTGGAGAGAATCGCTGTATTGTTTCGGATGTTGCTGGAACAACAAGGGATGCCATTGATACAGAGGTGAAAAATTCTTACGGCAATTTTGTTTTGATTGATACTGCGGGCTTGCGCCGGAAGAGCAGGGTTACAGATACGATCGAACACTATAGTGTCTTGCGGGCACAAATGGCAATCGAGAGATCTGATGTGTGCGTTATTATGATTGATGCAACCGAGGGATTTACAGAGCAGGACAGTAAGGTTGCCGGACTTGCCCATGAGAGTGGGAAAGGATGTATTATTGCAGTTAATAAATGGGATGCTGTTGAAAAAGATGGGCGGACAATGGAGTCCTTTCGCAAAAGTCTGCAGAATGATTTTTCTTTTATGGATTATGCGCCGATCATTTTTATCTCAGCAAAAACCGGACAGCGAATTGATCAGCTCTTTAGTATGATTAAACAAGTCGCAAAATCAAATTCGATGCGCATTGCAACAGGCATGCTCAATGATGTTTTGGCGCAGGCTACCGCACGTGTGCAGCCGCCTACCGATAAAGGCCGGCGTTTGAAAATTTATTATATGACACAGGCAAGTACGAATCCGCCGACTTTTGTGTGCTTTGTCAATTCGGCTGAATTATTCCATTTTTCCTATCAGCGTTATCTGGAAAATCGGATTCGGGAAACTTTTGGGCTGGAAGGAACTCCGGTTCGCTTTATTATCCGTGAACGCGGAGATTCTTAAGGGGGAGAGAAAAAGAAATGAATGGTTCAGATTTGATTGCTCCAAGCCTGATTGTAGCAGTGATTTCTTATTTGCTTGGAAGCCTTAGCTTCTCAATCATTTTTACAAAGTTTTTTGAAAAAAAAGACATTCGAACAATGGGAAGCGGAAATGCAGGAGCAACAAATGTTTTGCGTTCTGTAGGCCCTAAAGCAGCTATTTGTACGTTTATTTTTGACTTTTTAAAAGGGGTGGCTTCGGTTCTAATTGGAAAGCTGATCTTTTCAACGATGCTGCCGCTCAATACTTTGCTTCCTGAAATGGTTCAGTATGGAACCTATATTGCGGGCTTTTCCTGCGTGTTTGGACATATGTTCCCAATTTATTTTGGGTTTCGTGGGGGAAAGGGTATTCTGACAACAGCAGCGATTATTGCCCTGATTGACTGGCGCGTGTTTCTGGTCGTAATTATAACTTTTCTAATTACCTTTATGATTTCTAAGATTGTTTCTCTGTCATCGATATTGGCTGCGATCATGTATCCTGTTGGAACATTTTTTGTGAACTATTTCTTTGAATATAAAACAGGAAATATGCCTTTTCGGTTTGTCATTGTTACATTAGTGGCAACTCTTTGTATGGCGATCGTGATTGTTATTCGCCATCATGGGAATATCCGTAGAATTTTGAATGGCACTGAGAAGCAACTGTCTATAAAGAAGCATAATCATAACAATGTATAAATAAAAAGGGACTTCTTTTTAAGAAGTCCCTTTTTAACAAATTTAGTTTTACAAATGGCGCATCAAACAGCGCGAGTGACTTTACCGGAACGTAAGCAACGGGTGCAGGCATAAATACGTTTAGGGGAACCATTTACCACTGCTTTTACACGTTTGACGTTGGGCTTCCAA
>DHOF01000126.1:2949-3542 GCA_002411615.1 Ruminococcaceae bacterium UBA5397 | reverse complement strand
TTGCCATGAGTCTGCACCTCCTTTTATATATGGATAAATGAATTTTTACACAACAACATTATTATACAAGACCACAACTTAAAATGCAAGTGTTTTTTTCGATTCCTTTTGCGCTGCTTTTGTAAGTCCTTGTTTTTTAGTTCCTGATGTATTATAATAACAAAATAATGAAGGAGTGTAGCCCAATATGCTTTTCAACATGATTCAAAATATCATGAGCGGCAACGGAGTGAACATGAGCACGTTAATTTCCGGCATTTTTGCCATGCTGCTCATTATCTTTTTAGTTCTTCCGCTTCATGAATGTGCACATGGATGGGTCGCCTTAAAACTGGGTGACAATACGGCAAAATATCAAGGACGCCTAACATTGGATCCTATTGCAAGTATGGACCCAATGGGGACGCTTTGCCTTTTGCTTTTCGGTTATGGGTGGGCGAAGCCTGTTCCGGTAGATGCTCGGAATTTTAAAAACCCAAAACGTGATATGGCACTGACCGCCTTAGCGGGGCCACTCTCTAATTTAATTGCGGCTCTTGTCGGTGCTTTGATTCTGCGGATTTTAGTTCTGCCTTTTCACATGAACTTGGCAG
>DHOF01000126.1:0-2812 GCA_002411615.1 Ruminococcaceae bacterium UBA5397 | reverse complement strand
GCTGCCTTTTCACATGAATTTAGCGACGCCGGTGTGGCAGTTCTTCAGCTATTATATTGGTATTAATGTTTCTTTGGCTGTTTTTAATCTGCTTCCGATTCCACCCCTGGATGGTTCTAAAATTGTTGGAGGATTTCTTTCTTCCCAGGCGTTATATAATTATTACAAATATCAAAATGCGATTTCTCTTATTTTAATTATGGTCCTTTTCATGGGCTTTTTGGACCTTCCACTCACTTTTTTGAATAATTTATTTTATAATGGAATCAATGGTATTGCAGATCTTCCGTTTCGGCTGTTTGGATTTGTATGATGATTCATAAAACGAGGGAAAGATGGAAAAGCTAACCTATCAGCTAGAGGCTTTTGAGGGACCTTTAGATTTATTACTCTATCTGATTCGCAAGAACAAATTGAATATTTGTGATATTCCAATTGCTGAAGTTTTGGATCAGTATCTGGCTCAAATTAATGCAGCAAAAGCTGAAAACATGGATGTGGCGAGTGAATTTTTAGAGATGGCAACACGCCTTGTTTATATTAAAACAGTTTATCTCTTGCCAAAGCATGAAGAAGCAGACCAGATGAAAGCGGAATTAAGCGGGCAGCTGTTGGAATATGAAGAATGTAAGCGCATTGCCGCTCTTTTAAAAGAAAAGTTTCAAATGGATCACTTCGTGCGGGTACCCCAAGAAATTGAGCCGGATTATACCTACCGTCGGCATCATCTTCCAGAAGAACTTTATACTGCGTATGTAAATACACTCGGGAAAAAACAGATTCCTCAGAAACCTTCCCAAGAAAGCTTTTCTGGAATTGTTTCTCACAGAATCGTTTCTGTTGCCTCACAGATTGTTTTTGTTCTGCGCAGTCTCTGGAAAAAGTCTCAAATACCTTATCGGGAACTTTTTGCTCACAGAAATGATCGTTCAGAATTGGTCGCAACTTTTCTAGCGGTATTGGAACTTGTCAGAGGAAAGCGAATTCGTGTAGATGGGGATGATGATTCTGCAAGGGTAACGATTGTAAAGGAGAGAAAAAGAGTGCCATGGAAAAACAAGATTTGAATTCCGCAATAGAAGCACTTCTTTTCGCAAGCGGTGATCCTCTTTTTGTTTCCCGCATTGCCGAAGTCTTAAATCTCACACAGGTGCAGGCTCAAAAAGCTGCAGAAGAAACAATGACGGATTTTAATGCTCGTCAGGGAGGAATTCAAATTCTGCAATTAGAGGATTCTTTTCAGATGTGCAGCAGACCGGAGTTTGCCTCTCAGATTCGGTCGCTCTTGGAAATTCGGCGCAACACACCGCTTTCTCAAGCAGCAATGGAAGTCCTTGCGATTATTTCCTATAATCAACCGGTAACGAAAGCTTTTGTAGAACAAATCCGCGGAGTGGATTGCTCAGGGGTCCTCGGAAGTTTGATGCAGAAAGGATTAATTGAAGAGCGAGGCAGGTTGGAGCTTCCTGGAAGGCCTCTCCTTTATGGAACAACTTCTACCTTTTTACGCTGCTTTGGAATTTCTTCTCTGGAAGAACTGCCTTCCGTGCAGAAGAAGGCGGAAGACGATGCTGCAGAGCCGACGGAGCAATCCCAACTAGATGAATTAGAAATGAAAAGTGGAGAAACGATATGATAGTCCTTTGGATCATATTAGGGGGTTTGTTGATTTTACTTTTCTCTCCTCTTTGTGTCACGATAATTTATCAAGAAAGTTTTTGCGCAAAGCTTAGGTTCTTATTTTTGACCTATACTCTTTCACCTGAAAATGCAAAAGAAAAAAACGATCAGAAAGAAAAAGCAGCGAAAAAGCCAAAAGAGAAAAAAGAGGATACAGATTTCCAAAAAGATCAGTCCCAATGGAAGAAACTTTTTAAAGAACGTGGGCTTGGTGGAATGATCGATCTTGTCAAAAAGTTTATGGAACAGGTTACACCGCCGATAAAAAAACTGCTTACGCATTTTCTTATCAAAAAATTGATTTGCGAAGTAAGCGTTTCAACAGAGGATGCAGCAGAGACCGCAATCCTTTATGGACAGGCCTGTGCGGTGATTTATCCTGCGGTGGCAATGCTGACAGAAGCTGCCAAGTTTTATCAGTTTACAGTGTCGGTAGCGCCTGATTTTGATAAGAAAAAATCCTCTGTTAACTTCGAATTGAAATTTCATGTGTTGACAATTTGGCTTTTAACTGCAGCGGTCCAAACGCTGTTTCGTTTTATAAAATTTCGAAAAATGGAAAAAATATAAAACTATTTATTTTAGAAGAAAGCGGTGTATCAAATGAGCGAACATCCAATTGAAGGACTTATGGGAACAACGCTGGAGAAAATCAAACAGATGGTAGATATCAATACCATCATTGGAGATCCGATCACCTCTCCGGACGGGACGATCATTATCCCTGTTTCAAAGATTAGTTATGGCTTTGCTTCCGGCGGCTCAGACTTTGCTTCCAAAGTGCAAACGGACAAGAGCTTCTTTGGAGGCGGCGCCGGTGCCGGCGTAACAATTTCTCCGATCGCTTTTATTACGATCAGCAACGGAAATGTTAAGATGCTGCAGATCGATCCGTATAATTCTTCTGCAGACAGAATTGTCGGAATGGTGCCGGACGTCGTCGACAAAATCAGCAGCTTTGTAAAAGAAAGCAAAGAAAAAAAGGAAGCTAAAAAAGAAAAATCATCAGAAGAGAATCCAATTGAAGATCCTCAAGTCTAATTTTTAAACAACATTTTTAAGCAGCCGCCTGCATATGATTCAGTGGCAGGTGGTTGTTTTGTATCAAAAAGGATTTTTGAGAATTGGAATT
>DHOF01000068.1:4077-10265 GCA_002411615.1 Ruminococcaceae bacterium UBA5397 | reverse complement strand
AAACCCAAGCTCTGCTGAAAACCTAATAGCTCTCATCATTCTTAGTGCATCCTCTTTAAATCTTTCGTCACGCACAGCATACACATCATAAATCTCATCAAAGTTTTTGCCCTGAATAAACATTTTTCGATAAATTCCGTTAATGCTCTTAACACGTCCCTCGACATAGACATTCGGAATGATCTGCTGCAGGCGCTCTTTGATTCCCTTTTTCGTCTGTTCAATAAACTCGTTGTGCAGGTTGCTGCGCTGTTTTAAACTGTTTTCAATTTCCTCATAGGCAACCGGGTCAAGACATTGCAGAGAAATATCTTCCAATTCCTCTTTGACTGTACGGATACCAAGACGATCGGCAATGGGAGCATAAACCTCCATATTTTCCAAAGCCTTATCGCGCTGTTTCTGCGGGCTCCAAAACTCCCGTGTACGCATATTATGCAGCCGGTCTGCCAATTTGATAATGATAACCCGAATATCCTCACTCATTGCAATCAGCATTTTGCGGATATTCTCCGCCTGCTGCACTTCACGCGAAGAATGCGGAATTTTCCCGAGCTTTGTTACGCCGTCGATCAGCCCTGCAATTTCCGGTCCAAACAATTTACGAAGCTTTGTAAGGTCGGTCGCAGTATCTTCCGCTACATCATGCAAAAGGCCTGCTGCGACACTTTCAGAATCCATACCCAGTTCTACCAGAGTACAGGCAACCGCCACCGGATGCGAAATATACGGCGCACCGGAAAGCCGTTTCTGATCTCCATGAGAGGCCAGCGCAACATCATAGGCACGCCGGATCAAATCCATATCATAATCATGTTCACTGCCCGACATTAATGCGGTCAGATCATCATACGTTTTCAGCGGATACGCCATACACACTCACCTCTCTTTCTGGTAAAAACTGCTTGAGATAATGGACTGCAGAACAATCCATCAAATCGACTTTCTGCGGATTTTGAATCATAGTAATCTGATACTGTCCACCAAAGTCTTCCATATGGATCAAATTTTTCTCAGAAAAAATATACAGAATTGTCAATATCTTCTCCATTGGCAGTTCAATTAAACGAGAAATTCCCTCTTCTGCCCCCTGATATCCATTTTGTTCCCGCAAAATCCGATAAAGTTTCGCTGCATCACTGCGACTTGGCAAAATTGCAGCAGCTTCCTTCGGTGAAAGTGCTTCTTTACGGAGCATCTTTTCATAATTCTGCCTGCCTGCAATCACCAACTCCGGAGAACAGGCATTCAGTTTCATCTCCCTAATATAAATAGACAGGGTATCCTGCCCACGAAACGGACGGCATTCCAAAGTGACTGCTAAATCAAGCTTTGTTCCAATCTGATAAGGAAGCTGCTCTGCAGTCATGCCAAACTTCATGCACTGCAGAACGGCACCGTCTTTTTCTACCTGTAATCGTAAATGCTTCCCGTTTCCGACCGGATGAATACCCGTTAAAGTGACCCCCAAGATTCCAAAAAGAGGTGCCGGATTACCGGTTCCAAACGGCTCGAGAAGAGACGCCACTCTCGGAATCTCCAAGCTGATTTTCGACGGCTTTAAAATCCCATCCAACATGAGTTCTGGAACCGGCATTGGACAATTTAAGTCATAAGCATAACGATTGATACGACTTCGGAACAATTCTAGATTTTCAGGGGCCAACGAGAGCCCTGCGGCCATTGGATGCCCACCAAAGCGGGTCAAAAGATCCCGACAGCTATAAACAGCATCAAAAAGGGAAAAGCCCTCTACACTTCTTCCAGAGCCTCTTGCTTCCTCTCCGGTAACAGAAATTACAATGCTGGGCTTTTCGAACCGCTCCGTCAGCCGTGATGAAACAATTCCAATCACGCCATGATGCCAGTTTTGTCCTTCCACCACGATAACCCGGTCTAAAAGGCGTTGGGGCTCCCTCTGCAAAAGCTCCATTACCTCTTCCATAATCTGTTCTTCTGTTTCCCGACGGCGGTCATTATCTGCGCAGATTTGGGCAGCAAGCGAATCCGTTTCCATAGGATTCTCCCCAATCAAAAGCTCTACCGCCCTCTTTGGAGAACCCATTCTGCCGGTGGCATTCAGACGCGGGACCAACGAAAAAGCAACTGTAGTAGCGCTTAATGTCTGCCCTGCTACCCCTGCATATCCCATTAAAGAATGCAGTCCCGGACGATTTGTTCTCGGTAAAAGGCGCAATCCCTCTTTTACCAGAATACGATTTTCTCCAATCAGCGGAACCACGTCCCCGATCGTTCCAAGCATGGCAAGTTCCGCATATTCTTCCAAAAGGCTCTCCGTATCCGCATATTCGCCTTCCATTGCCAAAATCAGTTTAAAAGCAATTCCAGCTCCGCAAAGCATCTTACAGGGGCTTTGATCTTCTTTCCGATGAGGGTCCACCACCGCCTCAGCCTGCGGAATCTCCCCCTGCGGCTGATGGTGATCCGTAATGACCAGTTTCATCCCTAACTCTGCTGCTCTCTTTGCTTCTGCAACGGATGCAATCCCATTATCGACCGTAACAATCAACTGAATTCCAAATTCGTTGAGCTTTTCAATGGCGTGAAGATTCATTCCATAACCTTCGCCTTCCCGCTCCGGAATATAGTAATTCACATCGGCCCCACAGCTTGCAAGATAGGAAACAAGCATTGCTGTTGCTGTTACGCCATCTGCATCGTAATCTCCATAAACCGCAATCCGTTCTTCTTGGTCGATCGCCTGCTGAATCGTAGAAACTGCTTTTCCCATATCCAGCATCAAAAGCGGGTCCGAAATGGACTCACCTTCCAGCATTTCTTGCATTTTTTTTGGATCATCAAATCCACGGTTCTGCAGCAAAGCGGCTGCCATTGCCGGAATTCCAAGCTGCCGCGCACACTTAACAGCAGCAACATGATCGCATGGTGCAACCTTCCAACGCTTCATTCCTATCCTCCTCCCCTTCATTTTCCAAATAATGACGGAATAATATATTTTATCATTTTTAGCACTTTGTTTCAACCTACAATTCAAAAGTCTCTAACAAAAAAGATACCTCTCATCTCCGAAAAAGCCGGATTTGAGAGGTATCCTTTTGTTATCTCATTTTGAATTTGCCGCTAACCCGTACTAGCCGTTCCCGAAAAAGGTGTTCCCGAAAAGACAACATTGACCGTATAATTTCCATAAATCCAACTGCGGTTTGAACCGCTTACTGCAACAGAAACCTGGACTGGAATCGTCCCGATGGTGCCTTCTCGGCCGGAAAGGTCTACCGTTGCAATCAGATTGGAGCCTGTCATGGATTCCAGATCCGCCTCCGGTCCAACTGCCATCACTTCCAGCTTTTCCGTTAAAATCTTTGCCGAAGTTCCCGTGGGAATATTCGTAAGTGTAAAGTTCGTGACTTCCAAATTCTTGGTCGTATAATTTGCAAGATTATTAAGGGTAACTTTTGCCGTAGAAGAAGCACTCAGGTTCTGACAATCCGTCGGCAGCGTAATTCCCTGATTAAATGCATACTGTGTGGTGGAAATCTGAGAGAAATCGACCGGTGCCAATTCCAGCGTATCAGAAAGCTTAGACAACACATTCTGGGGCGCCGCCACTTCAATTGTCGCAGGACTTACCGTATAGGAATCTTTTGAAAGACTAATTCCGGCAGGCTTATTCTTAAAGGTCGGTACCAAAGTCACTGTCTTTTTAGGCATCACCTGCACACTGATATCGACAACAGAGGGACTCATAGAAAGAAGCTTGGAATGAATCTCTTTATTATCCGAATCATAAAGGATCAAGCTTGCTGAAGTCTTCTTTGTTTGTTCCAATGGGCTGGAACTCGGCGTATAGTTAAACGAAACATGATCAATTTTATCGACTTCGCTCTTTGGACCTGAAACCGTTACATTCTCCATGGAAAGCGTTGGGCCGGGACTAAAATAGCTGTCATTGTTGATCTGATCCATCACGGAAGGCAGCTTGATTTCAAAAGTTTTTTCTGCCGCATAATCGACTGTTACAGAAATACTGGAAGGAGAAATACTTTTAACATCATAATTGCTGTAAGCACTGGTTTTATTCACTTTAAGCTTCAAATTATAATCGCCCGGACCGCTGATCTCTGAAAGGCTTTCCGGCACCACTTCCATATTAGTGCTGTTTAAAGCGTAAACAATGGTAGGTGTACCGGTGATACCAATTTTTGCAGTTGCATCGGAAGCAAGCCCATAAACTTTGAGTTCTTTTTGCTGCAATGTTTCCGGAAGTGTCACGCTGATCGGAACATCACTGACAATCACCGGATTTCTCTGTGTATCGTTATAAGCCATTAAAAGCCATAAGGCTAAAGAAATCACGATGGAAAAAACCATAACAAACCGGTTATTATAGAACCAATCTCCGGGACGAATTCTTTGTTTCTTCTTTTTCTCCGGCTCTTCTGTTAAAATTCGGAGTATCTCATCTTGTTTTGGTTCCTGATTCATGACTTTTTCTGCCCCCTTTTCGAAAAGAAGCCGTTCCATTTTTTATTTGGGACAGGTTCTTCCAGAAGCAGAGAGCACAGCTTCTCTTTCAGCGTCTCCCTTGTATAGTTCCGCGTAATCGAACCATTGAGCGCAATAGAAATCTGCCCGGTCTCCTCTGAAACAACTACAACAACGGCATCAGAATTTTCACTCATGCCGATTGCGGCACGATGTCGAGTTCCAAGATTGATATCTACCGTCTCGTCTTTCGTCAAAGGCAAAATACATCCAGCAGCATAAACCATCCCGTCACGAATAATCATTGCGCCGTCATGAAGCGGAGCTTTGTTAAAAAAGATATTACAGATAATCGGCGCTGAAGGGACCGCATTCACAACAGTGCCCGTGCTAATAATTTCTCCCAATCTGGTATGACGTTCAAAGACAATCAAAGCACCCGTTTTTGACCGAGACATTGCCTCGCAGGAATCTACAATCGCGATGATCCCCCGCAGCTTACGAGTCTCACGTTCCTCGCTTTTCCAGCTGCGCTGAGCGCCAAAAAACTTTTTCCCAGCACCGTTCAAATTCCCAGTACGGCCGATTTGTTCCAAAGCGCGGCGCAGCTCCGGCTGGAACAGCACGACAACCGCTAAAAGTCCAAACTGAAACAGGTACTGCAAAAGTGAAGTCATCACATAAAGATTAAACGCCAGCGCAATCAGCCAAACCCCTGCTACTAAAATAATTCCTTTGACCAACTGAGCGGCTCTAGTTTCTCGAATTAATTTAATTGCATTATAGATAATAAAGGAGACAAGGGCAATATCCAGTAAATCTTTGAGCTGAAAGCTTTGGAATAATCTTCCCAAAGCAGACCAAAATGTTGCAAGCTGCCCCATAGAAACGCCTCCTTTTTAACTTCTTTTCTTCTGAAAATGAATCCATTGCTTTTTTATTCTAACATATCTGTCGGAAGATGAAAACACCTTTTGCGCTTAGCTGGCAGAAATTTTTTTTACTGCTTTTAAAGCCATTTGGATTTCTTTTTCTGTCGTAAAAGCAGAAGGGCAAACTCTAACAGCTCCGCTTTCCAAAGTCCCAAGAGCCCGATGTGCACAGGGTGCACAGTGCAATCCAGCACGCACTGCAATTCCCTCTTTGTTTAATTTTTCCCCGGCTACCTCACTTTCCATTCCCTCAATATTAAAAGAAATAACCGGAACATAATCGGGCAGTGACGGCATTGGTGTATAGAGCTTCACATTTTTCATATGGCTCAAACCGGCATAAAACATTTGTGAAAGTTTCATCTCATAAGCTGCAATTTTAGGCAGCGTTTGCTTTTGAACAAATAAAATTCCTTGATGAAGTCCGGCAATTCCAGGAAGATTGACCGTTCCACTTTCGAAACGGTCTGGGATCGTCTCTGGTTGTGAGAGCTCCATGGAATTCGTTCCGGTTCCTCCTTCTATCAATGTTTTCATAGAAAGTCCAGAGCGTACAATCATCATTCCGGTTCCCATAGGGCCATAAAGTCCCTTATGGCCTGCCATGCAAATGCAGGCGTATCCGTCTTTCATGGAAATCGGGATCACTCCTGCCGTCTGAGCGCAGTCCACTACCATCGGAATTTGATACTGATTGACCATTGCACAGATTCGCTCTACCGGAACCCGAATTCCCCAAACATTGGAAGCCTGAGTGCAGACCACTAAACAAGTATTCTCCCTCAATGC
>DHOF01000068.1:894-3789 GCA_002411615.1 Ruminococcaceae bacterium UBA5397 | reverse complement strand
GTGTAAGTAATGATTCCCTCTTTCTGCAGCGCTTCGAGAGGGCGCATTACGGCATTATGCTCCAAATTAGAAGTAACCACATGCCCCCCAGTTTTTACCAATCCTTTAATTGCAAAATTCAGGGATTGCGTGCAGTTCATTGTAAAGACCACGTTTTCTGGTCCTTCAGCATCAAAGAGTTTTGCAGCCGCTTCCCTGCAGCGATAAACCTCCTCTGCGGCACGCAGACTCATATCATGTCCGGACCTACCCGGATTCGCCCCATAGCGCATCAAAGCAAGCTGCATCGCCTTAGGAACTTCTGTTGGCTTTGGAAATGTAGTTGCCGCATTATCAAGATAAATCATACTGTACTTGCCCTTTCCTCACGCCTGAGAACCTTAATGCCAGCTTCTTTGAGAATTGTTTCTGCCTCGTCCGTCTTCCTTGGTACATACAAAGCATATCCACAGCCTGTTTCTTTCGATAAATGAGGAATTCTTTCTACAAAAGAAGAAATTCTATAAGAAAGCAGGAGATCCCGCCCTTTTAATGCATACGTAATTGAGCTAACCAAAATCATAGGTCTTTCCATAGCTACCACCCCTCTGTTTTACTCCAGAGTATGCAGAGGGTCGCCAATCTGACTATTTTCGATTCAAGAAAAGAAGGTATTTAATTATTTTTTTCTGTTAAAAGACAAACACAGTGAGCGGCGATTCCTTCTCCGGAGCCAGTAAAACCGAGGTTTTCTTCCGTCGTTGCTTTTACGCTGACTCTTTCGGGCTCTATCAGACAAGCTTTCGCGATATTTTGGCGCATCTTCGCAATATAAGGGCGCAGCTTTGGCTCTTGACACAAAATTGTCGCATCCAAATTTTCAATGGAGTAGCCTTTTTTATGAACTTTCTGCACAACTTTTTGAAGCAGCAGCAAACTATCCGCTCCCTCATAAGCAGGATCGGTATCAGGAAACAAACATCCGATATCTCCCAACGCCAAAGCACCCAAAAGAGAATCCGAAACTGCGTGCAGCAGTACGTCTGCATCCGAATGCCCCAAAAGTCCCTTTCTATATGGGATTTCTGTTCCCCCTAAAATCAGTTTTCGTCCTTCAACCAAGCGGTGAACATCATATCCATGCCCAATTCTCATCTGTTTTCCTCCCGTTTCCTCAGAATTACTTCGGCAAATTCCAAGTCTTCCGGTGTAGTCAGTTTAAAATTTGTATAGCTGCTCCTACAAAGATGGACCCTTTCTCCTGCCTTTTCAAACAGCTGGCAGTCATCTGTATCATCGCCATCTGCTTTTTTTAAAAGCTCTAAATATCGCTTCCGCCTGAACACCTGAGGCGTCTGTACTGCCCAAAGAGTATTTCTCTGCGGAGTTTCTAGAACTATTCCACTCTCATCGACCATTTTGATGGTATCTTTCACCGGTACTCCCAATGCAGAAGCACCATGTTTTTCGGCGTCAGAAATGACGCGTTCGATTTCTTGCGGCGTAATTAAGATTCTGGCTCCGTCATGTACCGCAACAAGCGGATAATCAGGTGATGCCTCAACCCCTTTTTGCGCCGATTGCTGTCGGGTTTCGCCGCCCTGTATAATAAGGAACGGCTTATGGGATTTCGGCAAAAGCCATTTTTCATAAAATTCCTGTTTTCCTGTTGGACAGACAACTACAATCGCTCCGACCCGCGGCACTTTTTCGAACGCCCCTAGGCAATATTCCAGTGCAGGCATTCCTAAGACAGGCACTTCCTGCTTGGAAAATCCCATGCGGCTAGAGGTTCCTGCCGCCACGATTACTGCGCAGCAATCCGCTTTTTGCTCCTTTTCCTGCAAAAATATCCGCTCCTTTTTACCGGTAGGAAACCTCTAAAATTGCTTCCACTTCGTCCCCTGAAAGGGGTGCCGGATCCTTTTTGAAATTGCCGCCCATCGAGCCCATTGCATCCACTCTCAAAGCATGAAGGTCTTCCTTTAAGATTTCGTAATCCGACATTTTTAAATCATCTACATGGCATGCCTTAATCAATTCATGCAGAGCAATTACAAAGTCTTCCGGTTTCTCCGCCTTTTCGTTGCCGAGCGCTTTTGCCATCTGAATAAAACGTTCATCACAGCAGCCTTTACTGCAAAATTGGCGATAATATGCTTCGCAAATCATAATCAGTCCCGCTCCATGCGGCAAATTCGGATGTTTTGCGCTGAGTGCATGCTCAATCGAATGTTCCGAGATACAGCCAGCCGTAGATTCCACAAATCCAGAGATCATGCTTCCCAGTGCCATATTCCCGCGGGCTTCCTCATTTTCTCCATTTTCAACAGCCGTTCTGAGATTCTTCCCAATCAACTCGATCGCTTTGAGGGCATATAAATCGCTGAAAAGATCAGCCCGATTGGAAAGATACCCTTCCGTACTGTGAAAGAGTGCATCAAACCCCTGAAAAGCCGTATAACGAGGAGGAACTGTCATCATCAGATCAGAATCCACCACTGCAATTTTCGGGTAAGTCTCATCACAGCCGAATCCTCTCTTTTCCTGTGTCTTTTCGTTTGTAATCACCGTCCAGAGGTCGGCTTCCGTTCCGGTACCGGCGGTCGTCGGAATCGCTACAATCGGCAAAGGGGATTTTTTCAGCGGCTCTCCTTCTACATACTGCCAATAATCTCCCGGATTGGTTGCCATCACAGCGATGGCCTTTGCCGAATCAATGCTGCTGCCGCCGCCTAGACCGACGACAAAATCACAGCCGACCGCATCTGCAAGCTTGGCCCCTTCCATGACATGTGCTTTCATTGGGTTCGGCTGAATCCGGTCAAATAAGACGTGCATAACGCCTGCTTTATCAAGCTGCTCTTCGACCCGTTTCAGATAGCCGTATTTTTTCATTGAGATTCCCGCTGAAAT
>DHOF01000068.1:433-635 GCA_002411615.1 Ruminococcaceae bacterium UBA5397 | reverse complement strand
TTTTGTTGGAATAAAATGACAAAAAGCCATGAATGATCCTCCTTACACAATCCTAAAAACTTCTTTTCCTATCATATCACAAAATCTTTCAGTTCCTGCAAGAGTTTCCGTAAATTTCAGAAAAAGCCCCGCAAAATGCGGAGCTTTTTTCTCAATTCTGCTTGGTGTGCTGAATAAAATTCCAACTGTCGCGGCACATATC
>DHOF01000068.1:0-143 GCA_002411615.1 Ruminococcaceae bacterium UBA5397 | reverse complement strand
TTTCTTCCGCTGGCTTTTTCAAACGCATGAACCACTTCCAGCACCGAGCTGCCGCATCCGGTACCGAGGTTATAAATCTCTGCGCCCTTAATGGAATCCAGCTTTTCCAAAGCCTTAATGTGGCCGGTTGCAAGGTCACAGAC
>DHOF01000021.1 GCA_002411615.1 Ruminococcaceae bacterium UBA5397 | reverse complement strand
GCAAAAACGATTCCAAATGCCTATATTCCGGGGCAGTTTGTAAACCCGTCTAACCCTGCCGCACATTACGAAACAACCGGTCCTGAAATCTGGGCAGATACTGATGGAAAAGTGGATTTCTTTATTGCAGGTGTCGGTACCGGCGGAACTCTTTCTGGAACCGGGAAATACCTGAAGGAGCAAAATCCGAACGTGCAGGTGATTGCAGTTGAGCCGGCTTCCAGCCCGGTTTTGAGCAAAGGTCACGGCGGTCCGCACAAGATTCAGGGCATCGGTGCTGGATTTGTTCCTGATACTCTGGACACTAAAATCTACAACGAAATCATTGCGGTCGAAAATGAAGACGCCTTCATCATCGGCAAAGAATTGGCTAAAAAAGAAGGCCTGCTTGTCGGTATTTCTTCTGGTGCCGCCGTATCTGCCGCACTGGAGCTGGCTCAGCGTCCTGAAAACGAAGGCAAGACCATCGTTGCTCTTTTGCCTGATACCGGAGACCGTTATCTTTCAACACCGCTCTTCCAGGATTAATAAAGCTCCAAACATAAGCGCGCTTTTAAAATCATAAAATAAAAAAGGTCATGAGTTGGTATTTCCCTCGTTTGGTACCGGCTCATGACCCTTTTTTATACAAATATTTTCTTAATTACTTTACAGCAGTCTCAGAAGATCAATTGCCATGCGACGCAGCTCTCCCGCAAGGTACAGAGACCCACAGATAACTGTGGCACCATTCTTTCCTGCCATATCCACCGCCATGGCGATAGCCTGTTCGGGATACTCTCCCACCTGAGCCGAAACGCCGATCTTTCTCCAGCATTCCGCAAGCTCCTCGGCCGACATAGACCGCGGACTTTCCACCGGAAGTGTAATTACTTCGCTGAAAACATCTTTGCACGTTTCAATCGCATGAAGAACATCTTTATCCTTCATCATCCCTGTTACAGCAACTAACCGTTTTCCTGGCAGATATCTTTTGAGCGCTTTTGCAAGAGACTGCATGCCATCCGGGTTATGACCGCCATCCAAAATACAAAGCGGCCTTTCCTGCAGAATTTCAAACCGCGCAGGCATAGACACCCCTAAAAATCCAGCAGTTAAACTATGCTCATTAATATGCATCTGAAGGTCTTCTTTCAGATAACGAAGCACAGCGAGTACCGTACATGCATTTCGAATTTGGTGATCTCCTAAAAGCGGAAGATGAATCATCATGCCGCGATACCCAAGAACCGTACCGGACAATTCCTCTGAAAGAAGCTGTATCTCGGAAAGATCTGCAACAATCAGGCGGTTATGCCGTTCCTCTGCAGCCTTCTGGATTACCTCCATTGCTTGGGGGTCCTGTTCCGGATAGCAGACTGTTACGCCGCCTTCTTTCATAATTCCGCATTTTTCATAGGCAATCTGTCCAATGGTATTCCCAAGAATCGAAGTATGATCCAACGCGAGGTGTGTAATCACGGAACAAAGTGATTTTTCAATTACATTTGTTGCATCAAGACGTCCCCCAAGGCCAACTTCCAAAACAACGATCTCACATTTTTGCTGCTGAAACCACCAAAGTCCCATCGCAGTAATCATTTCAAATTCCGTGATGATGATCCCTTCGTCAGCAAGCTGTCTTACGACCGTCATGAGACCTTCCGTCAGCTGGATTAAGTTCCGATGCGGAATCATACCGCCGTTTACCTGAATCCGCTCGCAGAAGTCACTGATATGAGGAGAAATAAACAAGCCGACCCGATAGTGCGATTTACGCAAAACAGAAGCGATCATCGCACAAGTTGAACCCTTACCATTCGTCCCGGCAACATGAATAAATTGCAGCGCATTTTGCGGATTTCCAATTCGCGAAAGCAAAATCCGCATATGATCGAGGTCAGGCGTTAACCCAAAGCGCGGCAGAGAATCAATCTGCTCAACCGCCTGTTCATAGGTCATCGAAAATCCCTCCTCCTTTTTACACTACTCCAGCGCAGAAAGACTGGATTGAATGAGCGTCATACGTTTTTCTAATTTTTCCATATTGTCGCGCACACCATCAATTACATTCTGGGGTGCTTTCTGCATGAATTTCTCATTACTAAGCTTTGCTTTTGCACTGTTATAGCCTTTCGTAACGGTTTCGAGTTCCTTTTTCAAACGGCTAATCTCAGCCTTACGATCCACCAATTCGTCCATTTCAATATAAATTTTCGCATGGCTGGTAACAATCGTAACTGCCCCCGCAAGATCAAACGAATCGGAAACCTCGATGGAACTTGCAGAAGCAAGGCGCTCAAGCACCTTGGTTCCCGCCTCAAATTCCGCCTTCTGCGCGGTTGCAATATAAAGCTTCGCCTTTCTGCTCGGCGGAACATTCATCTCACTGCGGCGATTTCGAATGGCGCGCACGGCATCCATAATGATTTCCATCTGTGCAGCCTCTGCCGGAAATGAAAGGCTCTTGTCATACTGCGGATATTCTGCAACCACAAGAGCTTCTCCTTCATGCGGCAAGCTCTGCCAGATTTCCTCCGTCAGATACGGCATAAACGGGTGAAGAAGTGCTAACGTTTTAGTCAGTACCCAACAGAGCACCTGACGCACATTCTGCGCCGCTTTTTCATCGTCTCCCTGTAAGCGGATCTTGGAAATTTCCACATACCAATCACAGAACTGATCCCAGATAAAATCGTGAAGTTTCTGCGCCGCGATGCCCAGCTCAAACTTTTCCAGATTATCATTCACTTCGAGACACAGCTGATTAAAGGAATTCAAAATCCACTTGTCCTCTATCGTCAGTGTTTCCGGAATGCAATTTTGCACCTCATGCCCATCAATATTCATGAGTGTAAAACGGGCAGCATTCCAAATCTTATTTGCAAAATTTCGGCTTGATTCCACACGCTCATCGGAAAAGCGAGTATCATTTCCGGGGCTGATTCCCGTTACCAATGTAAAGCGCAGTGCATCAGCACCGTATTTCTGGATCACTTCCAGCGGGTCAATTCCGTTCCCCAAAGACTTACTCATCTTGCGGCCCTGCGAATCCCGAACCAAGCCGTGGAAAAAGACAGTTTTAAACGGTACTTCTCCCATATGCTCAATTCCGGAGAAAATCATTCTTGCAACCCAGAAGAAAATAATATCATAACCAGTCACCAATGTATTGGTCGGATAAAAATATTTAAGATCTTCTGTCTGATCCGGCCACCCGAGCGTACTGAACGGCCATAGAGCAGAACTAAACCATGTATCGAGCGTATCCTCATCCTGATGCAGATGCTTACTGCCGCATTTTGGGCAGACGCTCGGAGCTTCACGAGCTACAGTCACTTCTCCGCAGTCATCACAATACCACGCTGGAATCCGGTGTCCCCACCAGAGCTGACGGGAAATACACCAATCCTT
>DHOF01000013.1:1141-5403 GCA_002411615.1 Ruminococcaceae bacterium UBA5397 | reverse complement strand
AAAGCAGCCCTCCTCTTTTAAAAAATAAACAAAAGGCGCTGACCCTCTGTAAATCAGGAGGTCAACGCCTTTGTTTGATAACATGATACGGCATAGAATCCGCTTTGTCAATCGATTTTTTCGCTTCTTTTTTATTTTGTTAAGAAGTAACGATATTTTTAAAAATTGAAATCTTTTTTGTATCCTATAAACTTTTTGTCCATATTTTTTGATTTAAATGGACTTTTTGTCCACCGCCTTTCCCCTTTTATTCTCTATATCTGTATAAATTCTCTTTTATAATTCTTTTTCATAAATTAAGTATTTGAATTTAGTTGTATTAATTCCTGCATTTTAAACTCCGTAATAATCACGCAGCATTAAGCAAAGCGAAAGATAGGTACGTGTATAATAATCTTCCAGATCCCAATTTCCCAACTCACAGATCTTTTCAAGCCTTTTTGCCATCGTATGACGGTGAATAAAAAGCCTGTTTGCCGCTTTGGCCTGACTACCTTCATGCGCAAGATATACCCGAAGTGTATGGACATAATGCGTATTATGAGTCCGATCATAATCAAGCAGCTTTTGCAACTCTGGCCGCTGACTGCGCAAAACTTCTTCTCCATTCTGATGAAAACTGCTGAAAATTGAAAAGAATGACATATTTTTGCTGCGAAAAACTCCTCGTTTTGCGCCAATCTGCTCCAAAGCTTTACAGCATTTTGCGGCCGCAAAGAAGCTTTTTTCTAAATCATCAGAATTTTCCAAGTCATATTCCCCTACATAATAACTGATTCTCTGTTCTTCCGATAAAAAAGTAAGCAGAATTGTCAGCTCGAAAATAACATCCTGAATCGTATTTTTTTCCGCTAAATCCAGATAAAAAGCCGTTTTTCCATCTGGAAGCTGTGCCCGGATATACCATGCAGCCTGCGAATACAAGTAAGAAGAAATGCGGTTAATTCCCTCCTGCAGCTCTTTTGGCGGGACTTGACGGTCCGACCGCCACAAAAACATAACCCGGCAATTCTTTTGGCGGTTGATTTTGCTCTATCTGCTTTTTTAAAAGGGGCAACAGCTTTTTTGTACTTTCGTCTTCCTGTGCTGCAGTCTGGCGCTGAATTTCCCCAATGAGGATATGCATGATCGGGGAAAAGGTCAAATGAGGCGGAATCGTTAAAATTGGCAGCCGCAAGCGATTTGCTTCCCGGATAATATAATCCGGCACATCATCTACATAATAGCCAATCTGAATTAAGATTCCACTAATTCCTCTGCGTTCCAGCTTTTGAATTAGATCGCCGTATCGCTTTTCATTTGCAAGCTGATACCCGGTTGTTACCAGCAATTCATCCTTTTGCAGAGAATCCGGAGTATCCAAAATCTCCATCACATTTACCCACAAAACCGAACGGTCTGCTCCAGAGGCTCCTGCTACCAGTTTAATTCCATTTAGGATCTGACGATCGACAATTTCTTTTATACACAGCGGCAAAACTCATGCACCTCCTTAAAGCTTGTTAAAAAAACGGCGACGCTTTTCTTTGAGCCCAAAGAAAAACATCGTCGTTTCTCTTATTATAATAATGCCAAAATACTTCTGTCAATGATTTTTTATAAATAAAAATTTTATAATGAATTATTTATAAAAAATTGTTCATCTAAGGTTTTGCTTTTCGGATGGACTTATCGTCCATAACTTTTGTATTTCCTGGACTAATCGTCGATTGCTAAAAAAGTGAAGACTTGTTAAAATGTTCTCAAATGCAGGATTACACATTCGAAATTTCATACTAATACACGCTGTGCTTTTAAGGAGATGGCATATATGAGTTATAAGGTGCTAATTACAGAAGATATCAACGAAGCCGGAAAAGAACTTCTCCGAGAACAGGGATATGAAATCCGAATGGGAACGGGGATTGACGAAGAAACCGTCTTAAAAGAAGCGTCGGACTGCGATGCAATTCTGACTCGTAACGCAACAATCAGCCGCAGGATCATGGAAAACTGTCCAAAATTAAAAGCAGTTTCCATGCACGGAGTGGGTGTCAATGGAATTGACGTAAAAAGTGCTACTGAGCTCGGGATTCAGATTACAAACGCTGCCAAAGCAAATCAAAATTCCGTAGCAGAATATACAATTGGTCTGATTTTGCTTCTTGCTAAGCGTACCTTTGAATATAACGAAGGGCTCAAAGCAGGAAACTGGGGGATTCGTTCCATCTGCGGAATGGACCTAGAAGGCAAAACACTTGGGGTTATCGGTGTTGGAACCATCGGTACCATGGTTGCCAAAAAAGCATTTTACGGACTTGGCATGAACGTCATCGGCCATAAACGCCGTTTAACAAAGCCGATGAAAACAGAATATGGAATCCTCACAAATGATCTGGATGAAGTGATTCGTTCCGCTGATTTTCTTTCCCTTCATGTACCGCTTACCTCTTCTACCAGGAATCTTCTCAGTGCGGAAAAGCTCGCTTTGATGAAGTCAACCGCTTATCTGATCAACACAGCCCGCGGAGAAGTAACCGATGAAAAAGCATTGATCAAACTATTGAAAGAAAAAAAGATTGCCGGGGCCGCCATTGATGTCTTTGATGGTGGAATTCCAAATATGAATAATCCGCTTCTCCATCTGGATAACGTAATTGTTTCTCCGCATACCGCAGCCTTCACCGGACGTTCTCTGGAACGAATGAGCTATCAGGCTGCTTTGGGAATCGTCGAAACGCTCAAAGGGCAGATTCCTACTTTTCCTGTAAACAATCCAAAACCGATTGACAAAGCCAGCTAAAGGAGGGCTTTCTTATGAAAAAAAGAAGTATTTTTGCGGGTGCCGAACGTATGGATTCCACTTCTTCTTCTTTAATCCGCGTCATGCTCGATAAAGTCCGCGCCATGAAAGACGCCGGCAAAACAGTGATTCCGCTGGTAGCAGGGGAACCGGATTTCGATACTCCGGAACCAATTAAAAAAGCAACGATTGCCGCCTTAAACGCCAACTTTACACATTATGGTTCCAACCGCGGCATGCCGGAACTGCGCTCCAAGATTTCAAAAATTCTGGAACGGGATATGGGGATTCATTACGACCCCGCAACCGAAATTCTTGTGACATGCGGCGGTGCAGAGGCAATCAACAATGCGCTGCTCTCTACAATCAGTCCGGGAGATGAAGTCATCATTTTTTCCCCTGCTTTTGTGAGCTATGAAAACCTGGTTCATTTAGCGGGCGGCACTGTGGTTTTGCTTCCTTTAAAAGAGGAAAATGGCTTTCAGATTGATCTTGCTGAGACCGAAGCCCATATCACCGACCATACCAGAATGATAATTCTCAACAACCCCTGCAATCCAACCGGCGTTGCCTATCACCGCGAAATTTTGGAAGGCCTCGCAAAACTTGCATGTAAATATGATCTTCTCGTCTTTTCGGACGAAATTTATGACCGCCTCACTTATGATGAGCCTTTCTGCTCAATGGCTTCTTTCCCCGGAATGCGGGAATGGGCCCTTATCATGTGCGGCTTTTCAAAAACCTATGCTATGATCGGCTGGCGGCTTGGATATTTAGCAGTTGACAAACGCCATATGGATTATATCCTCAAATTTCATCAGTACTCTTCCACCTGCTGCCCCACCTTTTTGCAAATTGGTCTTGCAAATTCTGTAGATCTCCCCGAAACAGAAGCAGCGGTACAAGAAATGCAGAAAAAGTTTAAGGAACGCAGAAAATTAATCATGGAACAGCTCGATAAAATCCCTCAGATTCATTATGTTCGCCCTTCCGGCGCTTTTTATGTTTTTATTGATGTCTCCGATACCGGACTCTCCGGGCAGGAATTTTCCGAACGTCTGCTGGAAAAAAAGCTGGTGGGTACTGTTCCCGGAATCGGCCTTGGAAAAGAATGCGGAAACTTTGTCCGTCTTTCCTATGCAACTTCTAATGAAAACATTTTGGAAGCAACCAATCGAATGGCCGATTTCGTAAAATCACTTGCATAAAAGTTTTATCTCCTTATAAGCAAAAAAGCCGACTCGTTTTTTCGAGCCGGTTTTTTTGCTTTTGTATAACAATGACTACCATCACAAAATAAGCTTGTCCATTTTTTTGCATTCTAGGCTAAATAATGGTATAATAATTAAATATATCAAACTACAAAGAATGGGAGAGGATTTTATGACAGATGGAAAGAAGCACATTGCAATCGGATTTGCAACCGGACGAATTGGCTTTAAAAATGTACTGCATTCTTATATCTATCATTTAAAAGAAT
>DHOF01000013.1:0-912 GCA_002411615.1 Ruminococcaceae bacterium UBA5397 | reverse complement strand
AGCTATAATAATACCAAAAAAGAAGATTATGATAATCTCAGTGCAGAAGAGCGAGATACCTTTTATTTATGCCGCTTTATCGGGCCGGACGACATTGAAAAAGAAAAGCAGCAGCTTGTGAAAGAATCCATTTTAACAAAAGAAGAAGCCGCAGGTGTTTTTGGGACCGGCTATGCTATGCAGCGAAACATTATTTTATATGAAGCTTTGCGTGAAAATGTTGATGCGATTATTTTTCTAGATGATGATGAATATCCCATGGCAGTAACAGAAACAAACGGTTTTTCTCTCTGGAGCGGTCAGAATGTTTTGGAAGAACATATGCGTTATCTGCAATTTTCCGATATCACAAATGGATATCACTGCGGCTATCTAACGCCTGTTCCTTCTATTGATTTTGACGGGATCCTCTCAAAAGAGATCTTTCACCGCTTTACAGATTCTCTGAGCAGTGATGTACTAAAATGGGACGAGGTTGAGCGTTTGATTGCATCCGGCGGAGTTACATATGCAGACAAAACCATTTTGAGAGAACATCAGGCAAAATTTGCTTTGGAAACAAATGGTGCAAAATTTATAAGCGGAGGAAATCTCGGAATCAATCTGACAAAGCGGACAAAAGTTTTGCCATTTTATAATCCACCGGAAGCGCGGGGTGAAGACAGTATTCTCAGTACTTGTCTGAAGGAATATAACGTAAAGTGGATTCCCGTCTATACATTTCATGATGGGTTTTCCTTCTATGAATCTCTTCTGCGCGGTGTTCTTCCTCTAAAACTAAAACAGATTTCTCTTTATGATTCCGCTACTGTTAACAATCGTTTTTATAAAGCCTGCCTCGGCTGGGCTCGTTATAAACCTCTTTATACCTATCTGACTCAACCGGACTCCTTTACAGAAATGATGGACCAG
>DHOF01000149.1:1515-11552 GCA_002411615.1 Ruminococcaceae bacterium UBA5397 | reverse complement strand
ACGCAACCGTTTCAGGCAAAGTGAGTGGTATCAAAAAGGTAATGCTGCCAGGCGGCAATTATACCGATGCCATCATCATTGACTCGGACGGTGAAATGACCGTATCCCCGGATGTAAAACCTCCGGTGGTCAATAGTTTGCAGGATTTTCTCTCTGCTATAAAAGAGAGTGGTCTGGTCGGTTTAGGCGGTGCAGGTTTTCCGGCACACGTTAAGTTGAACGTGCCCAAAGATAAAAAGGTGGACACTCTGATTATCAACTGCGCAGAATGTGAACCCTACCTGACCCCAGATAACAGAGAGGCTGTTGAAAACACAGCTTCTGTTGTAGAAGGCGCCGGCATTGTCAAAAAATGGCTGGGACTGCAGCGCTGCATCATCGCGATCGAAAGCAATAAACCGGATGCGATTGCAGCAATTAAGAAAGAACTGGAAGACAAAGAAAAAAGCCAAAATGATACGATTCGCGTTCTCCCCCTTCGTGCTACTTATCCGCAGGGCGCTGAAAAAGTTCTGATCAAGGCCTGCACAGACCGAGAAGTCGGTATGGGCAAATTGCCTGCAGACGCCGGATGTATCGTTATGAATATTACTTCCTGTGCTTTTGTTGCCGATTATATGAGAACCGGGATGCCGCTCATTAAAAAGCGTCTGACCGTCGACGGCTCTGCAATTAAAGAGCCAATGAACGTAGTGGTTCCGATCGGAACAAAGATCTCCGATGTAATCGCTTTTGTCGGCACAAAAGCAGAGCCCCGCAAAATCTTAATGGGCGGCCCTATGATGGGTATGGCTGTTCCAAGCACGGAAGTCCCCATTCTGAAACAAAACAATGGTCTCCTGTGCTTTGATGAAAAAGACGCTCATATGTTGGAGCCTACCGCTTGCATTCGCTGCGGACGCTGTGTTATGGGTTGTCCGATGAATTTGATGCCTGCTCGTCTTGAGACTTTTTCTAAAGTAAAAGATGTTGACCAGCTGATCGAATTCGATGTAATGAACTGTATGGAATGTGGTACCTGCGCCTTTAATTGTCCGGCTCATCGTCCGCTTGTTCAGGCAATCCGCCTTGGCAAAGGACTTGTTCGTGCAAAACAGGCTGCTGATAAAGCTAAGGCTCAAAAAGCAAAAGAAGCGGAGGGGAACAAATAATGGCAGAAAAACTAATTGTATCTTCGTCCCCGCATATTAAAGCCGGCATTACTACCCGCAAAATTATGCTGGACGTTATTATTGCTTTGATTCCTGCATGTATTGCTTCCATCATTTATTTTGGATGGCAGGCAGCCATGCTCCTTGTAGTGTCTGTTATCACCTGTGTGGTTGCTGAATACATATGCCGCAAGGTTATGAAACGCGACAATACGATCGGTGATCTTTCAGCTGTTGTTACCGGCCTTTTGGTTGCAATGAATGTTCCCAGCAGCTTAAATCCCTTTATGATGATGCTGGGCGATGTTGCTGCAATCGTCGTCGTTAAGCAAATGTTTGGCGGCATTGGTCAGAACTTCGTCAACCCTGCCCTGATCGGACGTATTGTTTTGATGAACTCTTTCCCCGGCCCTATGAGCAGTTGGACTATGACAAGCTACGCAATCGACGGTGCTACCACTGCAACTCCTCTGGGAGTTGTTAAGATGGGACTTTCAGATCCGCTTCCGAACTATCTGCAGATGTTCCTCGGCAACCGCGGAGGCTGCCTCGGTGAAACTTGCGGACTCGCACTTCTGATCGGTTTTGCTTACCTGCTGATCCGCAAAGTCATCTCTCCTGTCATTCCGCTCTGCTATGTAGGCACTGCTGCCTTGATGTCTGCACTCCTTGGCAGAGATGTTTTGTTTGATATTCTGGCAGGCGGCCTGCTGCTCGGCGCTATCTTCATGGCAACCGACTACACCACCAGCCCAATTACCATAAAAGGCCAAGTGATTTATGCGATTGGCTGCGGTGTTCTCACGATTCTAATTCGTAAATTTGGTGCTTTGCCGGAAGGTGTCTCCTATTCCATTATTATCATGAATCTTCTCGTCCCGCTTATTGAACGCGGAACACGCCCGAGAACATTTGGAAAGGAGCGTGCAAAGAAATGAAACTGAATCCAAAGGATATTTTAAAGCCGACTCTGGTTCTTTTCATAATTTGTTTGGTTGTTACTGGCGGCCTTGCCTTTACCAATAAGGCAACCAAAGATCAAGTCGCATCTATTAATAAGCAAACGGAAGCAGATACTCAAAAGCGTGTTCTTTCCACTGCTGATTCATTTGGTGCCAAACAATCTTTCGGCGACGGAAGCGAAAACAACTATGTCGTAGCAAAACAAGGCAACGAAGTTGTTGGTTACGTCTTCACGACTTCCAGCAAATCTTACGGCGGTGCCATTAAAGTGATGACCGGAATCGATAAGACCGGAAAAGTCACCGGTGTTGAACTGCTTTCTACCAACGATACTCCCGGTCTGGGCCTGAATGCTCAGAAATCAGAATTCCGTGACCAATACAAAAAAGCAATTCCTTCTTCTGGCCAATTTACGGTAACAAAATCCGGCGAAACAGGCGACGATAAAATCAATGCTTTAACCGGTGCTACAATTACCAGTAAAGCAGTCACCTCCGCCGTAAATGATGCAATTAAGGAATTTAACGCTGTGAAGGGGGGCGCTTGAGATGGAAGAAAAGAAAAGTCTTTGGCAAGAATTTACAAAGGGCCTTATTCGTGAAAACCCAGTTTTGCGTCTTGTCCTCGGATGCTGCGCAACGTTGGCTCTTTCAACCAGCGCGAGCAATGCAATCGGTATGGGACTTGCCACAACCTTTGTTCTTATTTGTTCCAACTTTGTAATTTCTTTGCTTCGAAATATTATTCCGGATACGGTTCGTATCCCCTGCTATATTGTTCTGATTGCAGGTTTTGTTTCTCTTGTTCAGATGCTGATTGAGGCCTATTCTCCCGCTTTGAAAGCTGCAATGGGCATTTATCTGCCTCTTATCGTTGTAAACTGTATTATCCTCGGCCGTGCAGAAGGCTTTGCAAATAAGCATAAAGTATTGCCTTCCATCTTTGATGGTCTTGGAATGGGACTTGGTTTTACACTGACCCTGTTCGTTATGGGCTGCATCCGTGAACTGATTGGTTCCGGCACAATCCTTGGATTCCAGATTATGCCCTCTTCTTATCCTGGAATCATTTTGTTCCTCTTGCCTCCCGGTGGCTTCTTCGTCTTCGGTATTTTGATGGCAATTACCAACAAAATTGCAGAGGGCAAAGGCGAGCCTGTTTCTGAACTTGGCTGTGCTCACTGCCCAATGGCAGGCTGCTGCTCAATTTCAGTTGAAAAAGAGAAGGGAGCTGACAAATAATGGATTTTAAATCATTACTCGCCATCTTTCTGGCAGCTATCCTGACTGAAAACTATATTCTGAATAAGTTCCTTGGTATCTGCCCGTTCTTAGGTGTCTCCAAAAAATTGGATACTGCTACTGGTATGAGTGTCGCTGTTATCTTTGTTATGGTCATCTCTACTGCAGTCACCTATCCAATTTACACTTATGTGCTTGTTCCGAACGGCCTATCTTACTTACAGACCGTGCTTTTCATTTTGATTATCGCTGCGTTGGTTCAGTTTATTGAAACTGTTCTCAAAAAGTACATTCCTACCCTTTATCGGGCTTTAGGAATCTATTTGCCTTTAATTACTACTAACTGCGCAGTACTTGGCATTACCATGCTGGTAATTGATAAGGGTGAAAATTATATTGAAGCGCTGGTCAATGCACTTGGTGCCGGTGTCGGATTCCTTGTTGCAATGGTGATCTTTGCTGGTATCCGCGAACGCCTAGAGCACAATGATATTCCAAAATTTCTCAAGGGGCTTCCGATCACTTTGGTCGCAGCTTCTCTAACGGCTGTCTCCTTCCTTGGATTCCAAGGTTTAGTTGATGGCATGCTGCGTTAAGGAGGGCTAAAAACGATGAATGATATTACATTCCCAATTGTTTTAGTCGCCGGAATCGGTATTTTGTGCGGTGTTGTTTTGGCAATCGCTTCTATCATTATGGCCGTTCCAAAAGACGAAAAAGAAATTGAAATTCGTGACGTTCTGCCCGGTGCAAACTGCGGCGCCTGCGGATTTTCCGGCTGCGACGGCTATGCTGCCGCTTTAGCAAAAGGGAAAGCACAACCCGGACTTTGTGCTCCTGGCGGTGCTGCTGTTGCAGCAGCTACGGCCAAAATTCTCGGCGGCAATACTGGTACGGTAGAAGAAAAAGTAGCTGTCGTTCATTGCCTCGGAAGTAACGACAACACCCAGAACAAGGTTGTTTATGAAGGAATTGAATCCTGTGCAGCTGCTAATATTGTTGCAGGAGGCGTTGCTGACTGCGAATATGGATGTATGGGAATCGGCGACTGCGTAAATGCCTGCCAATACGATGCCATTGAGGTTTGCAACGGCGTTGCGCGTGTTGATCCTACCCGCTGCAAAGGCTGTACCATGTGTGTAAAAGCATGCCCGAAGCATTTGATCGATATGGTTCCTAAAAAGAAGCAGGCAGTTAACCTTTGCCAGAACTGTGACAAAGGTCCAATGGTTATGAAAGTCTGCAAAGTTGGCTGTATTGGCTGCATGAAATGCGTTAAAACATGCCCACAAGGAGCAATTAAAGTCGATAAATTCCATGCGATTGTTGATCCTTCCAAATGTATAGGCTGCGGTGCCTGTATTGAAGTTTGTCCTCGACATTGCTTAAAGATGATGGATGTTTGATTCTTTCTTAATTTTATAAAAAAGTCGTTTGGAAATTTTTCCAAACGGCTTTTTGCTATTTAAAAATACCTTTTGCGCTTTTTTATGCAAACAAAAGGATTTGACTCCCTATGATTATCAGCAGCAATCCTCACGAAGAATTTTTTGCACTGCCGATGCAGATTGAATCAAAAGTTTTTGCTCGTCCTCATTTAACGGAATATCCAGTACTCGCTCTACCCCTTTACTGCTGAGAATCGCCGGAACTCCCATGCAAATATCGGATAATCCATAATGTCCATCAATAAAAGTGCTCACCGGTAGAATACTGTGCTCATCACGCACAATGCTTTCACAAATTCTGCGGCAGCTGCTTGCAATTCCATAATAGGTGGCACCTTTTTTCTGAATAATCTGATAAGCACTGTCCCGCACTTCTCGATATAAATTTTCAAAGTCTGAATCTTTTAAGGTCTCCCCTGTCGCTGCACAGTAATCTTTTAAATCAATCCCCGAAATATTTGCACTGCTCCAAACAGGCAGTTCACTGTCCCCATGCTCTCCAATAATAAAAGCATGAACTACCCTTGGATCCAAAGACAGCTTTTTCCCAAGTAAATATTTTAACCGTGCAGTATCCAGCACCGTTCCGCTTCCAAAAACATGTTCTTTAGAAAAGCCTGAATATTGCAGAGCTGCATAGGTCAAAATATCTACTGGATTGCTTACAATCAGCAAAATCCCATTTTGATTATACTGCGTGATTTTTGGAATCATCTCTCGAAAAATCTGAAGATTTTTATGTGCAAGATCAGCTCGACTTTCTCCAGGTTTTTGATTAGCACCTGCAGCAATAATAACAATTCCAGCCCCTTTTAAATCCTGCCACTCCCCTGCTGCAATCTCCATCGGTTTTGTAAATGGAATACTATGACCGAGATCCATTGCCTCTCCCTGTGCTTTTTCCCGATTAATATCAATTAAAATCATTTCACGAAAAAGCCCACTCTCCAGCAAAGAAAAAGCAATGCTTGAACCTACAAATCCGCAGCCGACAATCGCACATTTATGAAAATCCGTCATACAAAATTTTCTCCTTTTTTAGTTAGTATAGCAATTTTCGATTTATTTATGAAAGTTTAAGCCATTTTTTGTTTTCGTACATCATAACAGGACTTTATCAGTAAACAAAAACTTCTTATGAATATTTTGGTCTTTACTTGACATTCTATCAAGTAGCGATTATTATGATATGTAGTATTAAAAACTACATTACGTTATTTTAAAAACTTATTTCTTTCTCTTCTTAAAGGAGGAATTATCATGGCACCTAGTGTTTGTATTTTTGGAGATTCTGTTGCAAAGGGCATTGCTTTCGATGCCGTAAAAGAAAAATATTTGCTTTTAAAGAATCGGTTCTCTAATTTAATCGGAGCAAGAGATGGAATTCAAATTAAAAATTATTCTCATTTTGGCTGCACTATTAAACAGGGGAAACTTTCAATCGAAAAGCATCTGGCTGAACTTTCTCATTATGATGCTGTCATTTTAGAATACGGCGGAAATGACTGCGATCTTTCATGGGACCAGGTCGCTGCTGATCCCAAAGGCACTCATCTGCCTAAAACACCACTTACCGAATTTTCAGAAACCTATCGCCAGCTAGTCATTGAAATCAAAGAATCCGGAGGCACTCCAGTCTTAATGACACTGCCGCCGATTTACGCTCCACGGTATTTTTCATGGATTTCTCGTAATTTAGACGCACAAGCAATTCTGGATTATCTTGGAGATGTAGAATTCATCTATCGCTGGCATGAAATGTATAACCTCGCCGTATGTCGTATTGCTTTGGAACAACATCTTTCTCTCATTGACATCAGCAGCGCATTTTTACAAAAGGAAAACTATCAAGACCTCCTCTGCGCGGATGGAATTCATCCAAATGAAAAGGGACATCGACTGATTGCAGATGAAATTGATCAGCAATTAAACATGTCTAATGCTCATGGATTTCATTCTTCACAACTTGCATTTGCCTAAAAAATAAAAATCATTTTCGATCTCCCCGATATGATACATGTCCTAAAAAATATGGTATAATGAGAAAGATTAATATTATAAAAATCTTTTCTTGAAAGGGAGAACAGAAAATGCAATTCGGCAAACAAATTCTTAACTATCAGGAAGAAATTCTTCAAGATCTGAAGGAACTTGTCGCAATTCCTTCGGTTGTCGGTAAACCAGAACCTGATATGCCTTTTGGGAAACTGCCCGCTGCCGCCCTGCAAAAAATTCTGACCCGTGCAAAAGAGATGGGCCTGCAAACTGCCAATGTTGACAACTATGCCGGTCATGCAGAATATGGTACAGGAGCGGACTCTGCAGCAGTTCTTGTTCATATTGACGTTGTTCCTGCTGGTGAATGTTGGGATACTGATCCGTTTACCACCATTCTGCGGGACAATCATCTATACGGCAGAGGAGTTGCCGATGATAAAGGTGCTGCCGTTGTAGCTCTATACTGTCTAAAAGCTCTAAAAGACGCCGGCGTCGAAACGCAGCGCCGTCTGCGGGTCATTTTTGGTTCCGGAGAAGAAATTGCCAGCAATGATCTTGAAATGTATTTTAAGAAGCAGGAAATGCCGGTATTTGCTTTTACTCCCGACAGTGAATATGGAATCTGCAACCGTGAAAAAGGGATTTTACGTCTGGACCTGATTGTAGAAAATGACAGCACTGTTGTTACCTCTTTCGATGCAGGGACCGTGGTCAATGCTGTTCCCTGTCATGCAGAAGCAACGATTAACTGCTCTGCCGAACAAAAAGAGACTCTGAAAACTTTAGTGCAAAAAGACAGCAGCACTTTTTCATCTTCAGAAAAGGAAGATGGATTGCATATTTCCGCCAAAGGGCTCTCCTGCCATGCCATGCAGCCGCAGGAAGGCAAAAATGCCGCTGCACATCTTGCTTTACTCTTAGGGAAAGTATTTTCAGATCAAGAACTAGGCTCTCTTCTCACCTTTGTTAAAAATACCATTGGTCTCGAAACAAACGGCAACTCTTTGAAGATCCGGCAGAGTGATGTGCAAAGCGGTCCTCTTACACTGAATCTAGGAATTCTGCACATCGACAACCGTATTTCTTCCGCTGGCATTGATATTCGTTATCCAGTGACTGCTGATGGAAAAACGATTGCAAAATCAATTACCGCTACAGCAGCCGGATATGGAATTGCCTGCAAAATTCATGGCAATTCTGAACCGCTCTTCATTCCAGAAGATGCACCTTTTATCGAACTGCTTAAAGAAGGATACGCTCATGTAATGGGGGAAAATCCTGCTTTATATGCAACTGGAGGCGGCACTTATGCCCGCGAGCTTCATGGACGCGGTGTTGCTTTTGGGCCCTTCTTCCCCGAAGAAGGGGATCGTCGTCTGCATAATTCCAACGAAAATATTGATCTTACATATTTTATGAAGCATGCCGAAATCTGTATGGAAACGATGTATTTGATGGCTACAAAACCATAAACGGTTCTTTCTTGATAAATCCAAACAATTTCAAATATTTATAAAATTAAAAGAGACATCGACTAAAATCGGTGTCTCTTTTTTTATTTTATTGCTTAAAAAATACACAGATACTTCGACATCATATGATCTATGCAACAAATATCAAAGTATTTATTTGTATAATATGAGCATTGAACTTACTTTTTTGAAATGATATGATTGAAATGGTAAAAGTTAGCAGTACTATCATTTAGTTGCTTTTCCTGCCGCACCTACTTTAGCGATAAATAACCTTACCTAATAAAACATTTCATTTTTAACATTAGTAAGAGCTGGAACGACCAATCATTTTTAAATTCCAACTCTTATTTTTTACTAAAAAGGAGGATTTTTATGCCCAAAAAAGTTGTCAGAACGGTACTTTTTTCGGTCCTGCTTGCTCTAATGGGAATCGTGATCCTATTTGTTGCTTTAAAGGACAAGCTGCTTTTACCGGCATCCAATCTATGGACAAAGCCCGCTGCTCCTTCGTCGGCTGTTGCTTCGGGAACTGCAAGTGAAGAGGAAGCAGCAGTAAACGCCTTTGAACCTAAAATTTCGGTTCCGATGGGCGAAGCTGTCTCCGTATATGACCTGCTTTTTACCGTTCATGATTTTATCACGACAAAACAGTACGACGGCAGTTTTCCGATTACGGACACGATTAAATATTGCAATTGCAACAAAGACGGCAGTTTCAGCAATGAATATAATTATTTCATCACGAATTTAACGGTCGAAAATCCGACCGATCAGGATATTGAATATTATTTAAATGACTTTGAATTTCATTGCTTTGATGAAAATGAGAAAAGAGTTTCCCCCAGTATTGACGAAGTTTTTAGTTACGATAAAAATAAGAAAGAGTTTATTCCCGGAAAAAAAGACTATTTTCGACATGTCTTTTCTGCGCACAGCAAAGAGACTTTTCATCTGGTCAGCGTCGTAACGGACGAACATCTTAAAAAGCTTGCTCATATTCATTTTATAGTCAGTCAGGCCGGATATACTGTCCATGGAATCGACGAATCAGCCAGAGCGATTATCTTAAAGTAACAAAGGGGATTTCATATGAAACAACTTATCAAATTAGAAATCGGCAGAGCGTTTCACGGCCGAATGTTTTATATTTCCATTTTAATTGGAAGTATTTTAAGCTTGCTGCAGATTATCTTTCATGTCATTCCGGCTTCAATGGAAATTGATTTGTATCTCACGAAGATGGACTCTCCACGTTTATATCCGGGGTGGCTTTTCTCCGCATGGCTGGGCGGAAATGTATTTGATATCGAAACTTTTCTCTTTTTTCTTTTACTCCCGGTTTTGGCGGTTCTTCCATTTGGAGACAGCTATTTTACCGACCGAAAAAGCGGATACCTAAAAAACGTCTATATCCGAACAAAAAAGAAAAATTATTTAACCGCCAAAGCAGTTGCAGCTTTTCTTTCGGGAGGAACGGCCGTTGTAATTCCGCTTCTTTTAAACCTAGCGCTTGCAGCGCTGTTTTTACCGGCGCTAAAACCCGAATCAACCGCACCTTATGGCAGTATCACGGCAGAAAGCATGTGGTCGGAATTATATTATTCCAGTCCGTGGGCGTATGTCTTTGCTTATCTTCTCATTGATTTTATATTTGCGGGAATTTTTGCTCTGATCGCGCTGGGAATCAGTCAGGCTGCCGATTATCGCTTTATCGTCATTCTTTTCCCGCTGTTTCTTTATCTTTTTATTTATTCTATTGCA
>DHOF01000149.1:0-1131 GCA_002411615.1 Ruminococcaceae bacterium UBA5397 | reverse complement strand
AAAAATATTTTTATCTCGCTTATGCAGCCGCCCTCCCCTTTTTCCTCTTCCTTTTTCTCTCTTCAGAATATGCCTCCTACCAAAAGGAAGGATATTCTCTTTGCTATGCAGACTGCTTTTGCCTTATCTGTGTGGCACAAGTTGTAGGACTTTTTTTCATTCCATTTGTGTTTTTTATGACCTGCTTCTTATCGAAACGAATTTTTTCCAGTCAGATGATCTTACGGCTTAAAAAGCGGGAAACTGTTTGGAATCTACAGGTGATCGTCCTCGTAAAAACAGCATTTTACCTTTCTACTTATTTGACCGCATGGACTGCATTTCTCGGAACCTTCTTTTCCAACCAGCTTTTAAATTGGAATAAACAAAGAAGTATCTTTTTTCTGACTACACAAGCGACGGTCGGGAGCTATTCTATTTGGGAAATTATACTGCTATTTTGGCTGTGCTCTTTTTTGCTGTTCATTACCATTCCGCTTTGCGCGCTGTTAACGCAGTGGATCAGCGGAAAAGAGATTGCAGGGTGGCTTTATTTAATTTTGATAACCGGCTGGAATATGGCCTCTCCTTTTAAGCTCTTGAGCGGAAGGCTTTATCTTTGGTACCGAAGTTTTTTAGAGCCCTCCACTTTTGCAGTAGGGATTTTCGGCTGTATCGGTCTCATTTTTGTCCTATGGATGATCGGCAAAAAACAAGCGAGAAGAAAGGACTTTTGGAATGCATAAAGAAAATCAAGGGACTGTCCTTCATCAGCTGCGTTATGATATTTATCATGGCACCCGCAACAATTGGCTTCAATATGTCGGCCTTATCCTTCTCTTTATCTTGATTCATTCCTTCTTTTTGACACATTGGCAGACTTTGTCCTCTCATGGAGTGGTAAGTGCCTCCCCCAGCTGCTGGGACTATATTCTGGATTTTTTCAAAGGAATCAAAAAAGTCTCTTTTACTGATCGTTATGAGCCATTCGATCTTCCAATTCCATTTTTACTGTTTAATTTATTTTTGACATTTACAATCGGAAAATATGCCTGCTGTGATTTAGAAGGGATCGGACTTCTGACCCTGCTGCAGTCTAAAAAGCGCAGCATCTGGTGGGGTGGAAAGTGCCTATGGTGCGTTTTCCATGTT
>DHOF01000065.1 GCA_002411615.1 Ruminococcaceae bacterium UBA5397 | reverse complement strand
GCGTGAGAGGCCGCTGTCTTAGCCACTTGACCAACGGGCCGAATTCAGCGCTGCTTCATAGGAAGCTTTTTAATTATACAAAAACACATTGCTCCTGTCAAGTGCTTTTCTCCATTAATTTTTTATTTTCCATTGTTTTATAAAAATATCATTAGAATTAGGGCTTTTATTTTCTTTTTTACACTTAAAAAATAAAACCAATCTTTCTATTTTATCTCTTTTTTTAACCTTAAAAGCGAAATCCTTTTCGGAAAGCAATTGCACCATTAAAGAATTGTGTTATAATAAAAGTGATATTTGTAGCAAATCTGCCCGGTAAATAGATTTGCCTCAAACCCACAATTTAAGATAAAAGGAGGGGCTTTTCATGCCCAATACCGATGTCCGCCCTAAAGTGAATGTGATTGGTCATCAGCATCCTGATACAGATTCGATCTGTTCTGCGATTGCATATGCTTATTTAAAAAAAAGACTTGGGAGCAACGCTGAAGCACGCCGCGCTGGCCTTTTAAATCGAGAAACTGAATTTGTTTTGAAATATTTTGGTGTCAAATCTCCTAGACTTTGCACCGATGTCAGCCCTCAGGTAAAAGATATCGATATTCGCTGCCAGCCCGGAGTGGATGGAAACATGTCGCTAAAGTCTGCATGGATGCTGATGCGCAGTGTGGAAATTGATACGCTCTGCATTACGAATGCGAAAAAAGAGCTTCTTGGCATTATCACCATTCGAGATATTGCAACTGCCAATATGGATCTGTTAGACACTGCAGTCCTTTCCAAAGCGCATACGCCCTATAAAAATGTTGTACAAACTTTGGAAGGAAAAATGATCCTTGGCGACGAAAACGCCATAATTGACAAAGGAAACATCTTTATTGGAGCTGCTACGCCAGACGCCATGGAAGAATACGTCGAAGAAGGTGATATGGTTATCCTTTCCAACCGTTACGAAAGTCAGCTGTGCGCCATTGAATGCGGTGCAGGATGTATCATCATCTGTGGCGGTCTCGCCGCTCCAAAGACCATCATAGCACGCGCATCGGAAAAAGGATGCAGAATCATTACAACCCCTCATCCTATTTACGATGTTGCAAAACTGATTAGTCAGGCAGCCCCTATCAGTCATTATATGACAAAAGATAATATCAGTAAGTTTAATTTGAACACCCCAGTTGAGGATGCCCACAAAGTAATGGCAAGTGTTCGATTCCGCTATTTCCCTGTTTTAAATGACAATGGTCTCTATTGTGGCGTTATCAGCAGACGAAACTTACTGAATGTTCATCGCAAGCAGATTATTCTGGTTGACCATAATGAAAAGACGCAGGCTGTAGACGGACTCGATCAAGCAGAAATTCTCGAGATTATTGACCATCACCGTCTGAAGGCTGTAGAGACCATGAATCCCGTTTATTTTCGCAATGTGCCAATGGGATGCACCTGTACGATTGTCTATCAAATGTTCCACGAAAACAATGTGGAAATTCCAAAAGACATTGCAGGTCTGCTGCTCTCTGCAATTCTTTCAGATACTCTCATGTTCCGCAGTCCAACCTGCACCCCTGTTGACAAAGCGGTCGCCGAAAGCCTTGCTAAGGTCGCCAATATCAACATCCCGGAATACGCAGAGCAAATGTTTGAAGCCGGTGCAGATTTAACCGGAAAGAATGTAGAAGAAGTTTTTCTATCAGACTTTAAGATCTTCAGCCGTGGAGATGTCCGTTTTGGTGTCGGTCAAGGAACCTATATGACTGAAAAATCAAAAGCTTCCGCCAAAAAGCTGGTAGGCCCTTATTTATCAGAAGCGGCTGCATATCAAGGAATTCCAATGATTTTTTACATGTTTACCGATGTGCCCGGCGAATCAACAGACTTGATGTTCACCGGCCCTCATGCCGCTGCGATCGTCGAAAAGGCATTTCATGTAAAACCGCAAGGAGATTGTGCTGTTTTGCCAGGTTTAATGAGCCGCAAAAAGCAGCTGATTCCACCTTTAATGGCAGCAATTCAAGAAGAAATGCAATAAAAACATTTAAAAGCGCTTCGGAATTTTTCCGAAGCGCTTTTTATGTGACCTTTCTAATTTATGATGTTTTTTTGAGTGAAAGTACTTTTGGGGAATCCTCTTCGTTAAACTTCTCTGTCTGTTCCTGCATTTCTGTCAGATGACTCCAATACCGCTTGGGCATGTGATTCATTCGGCATTTTGGATTTAACCGCCCTTCAATTGCGATGGTATCATAAAAGCACTTCCAAAGTGCTCTGAAATTTTTTTCTTCTTCATTGGCTGGAAAAGCCTCAAATTTCTCCAATGGGATCAAAATTGATTTATAAGGCTGATAAAGAACTGCCTCTTGATGTGTTTTATCATAAATCAGGAAATGTTCCTCCGGATAACGCCTGCAAAAATGGGGCGCTAAAAGCGGCAATACCCGATTTTTAGGAGAAATCACGGCGCAAAGCGTGTGATTCTGTTCCGAAAAACGCACAAATCCGCATAAAAGATGCGTCTCATTTTTTAAAAATTTAACAGCACGATAAAGCTTACCGACTGAATCATCTGTAAAATCGTTTAAAACATTTGCACCATCCCGGAAAGCTCTGCGGATTGTTTCCAAAATTAATTTTTCTTTTTCCGGTTCACAGGATAAGAATCCTTCTTCTATAAACCGA
>DHOF01000142.1 GCA_002411615.1 Ruminococcaceae bacterium UBA5397 | reverse complement strand
TAAAATTAAAAAGACCGCAGAATTTTTCGGCAAGGAAGTGCGATAACCATTGAAGCAGAAAAAGCGAATTGTAATTGTAGGTCTAGGGCTGATCGGCGGAAGTCTTGCCCGTGCGTTTTCCGAATACACAGACAGCCTTGTTACGGGATTTGACAGCGATCCTGCCGTTCTGGAAGAAGCCCTCTCTATTGGGGCCATTCAAAAGGAAGCCGATTTAGCCGATTTAAAATCGGCAGATTTGACCTATCTATGTCTCTATCCTGGTTCTGATATTGAATTTGTCAAATCCCATCTGCATGCTTTTAATCCGGATGGAATTGTCACAGACGTCTGCGGAATCAAAACTGCAGTCTGCGCCAAACTGAAGGAGCTTTCTCAGCTTGGCGGATTCACCTACTGCGGCAGCCACCCGATGGCCGGGACGGAAAAGCATGGATTTTCCGCTTCGCAGGCTGATATGTTCCGCGGCGCCAGCTATCTGATCGTTCCCTGCGGAGCTCCCCAAAGTGCCGTTGAAATTTTGAAAGAAACTGCTTATGAACTTGGATTCGGTCGCGCAATCATCACAACGCCGGAACACCACGATGCAATGATCGCTTTTACAAGTCAGATTCCGCACGCCTTGGCCTGCGCCTATGTGATGAGTCCCTGCTGTCCGCAGCACCGTGGATTTTCGGCCGGCAGCTATCGCGATGTCTCGAGGGTGGCCAATATCAATGAAGTGCTCTGGTCCGAACTGTTTTTGGATAATGCAGAACCGCTTCAAACCGAACTCAATACATTGATTCGCAACCTCAGCACGATTCGGGACGCGATTGCCGCTAAAGACCAACCAAAATTGGAATCTCTTCTTCGGCAGGGACGTTTAGTAAAGGAGGAATTGGGAGAATGATTTTACAGATACAGGTTGGACATCCTTATGAAATTCAAATTGAGCCGAGCTGTATGGAAAAACTTGGCGAACGTGCTGCCCAACTTTTTCCGAAGGCTGCTCGCTGCTGTGTTGTCGGAGACAGCCATACACTGCCCCTTTATGGAAAAAGAGCAGAAGAGAACTTAAAAAAAGCCGGCTTTTCTGTTTCTGCTGTTTCTTTTGAAGCCGGAGAAGCACGCAAAACGCTTGCAACGATTTCTTCCTTTTACAATGCTTTTTGTGAGGCACATCTGACTCGTACCGACTTTATCGTCGCATTGGGAGGCGGAGTCACCGGAGATATGGCCGGATTTGCGGCTGCCAGCTTTTTAAGAGGAATCCCGTTTATTCAAGTTCCTACTAGCCTCCTCTCACAAATTGATTCTTCTGTCGGTGGAAAGACAGGCGTTGATCTGCCGCAGGGCAAAAATATGGTTGGCGCATTTCATCAGCCCTCTTTCGTCCTGATCGACCCCGATACATTAAAAACGCTTCCTGACAAATTCTTTGCAGACGGCATGGGAGAAGCCATTAAGTATGGATGTATCAAAAGCCGCGTTCTGTTTGATTTTCTAAAAGAAAATGGGATGGATTCTCTCAAGCAAAGTTCTGAAAAGCTCTGTGATCTGATTCGTCAGTGCATCGAGATCAAGCGTGCCGTCGTGGAACGGGACGAATTTGATACCGGTGAACGAATGATGCTCAATTTTGGACATACTTTCGGTCATGCGCTGGAGCGGCTGCAAAACTATGGTGGCCTTACCCACGGCGCCGCTGTTGGAATCGGCTGTGTGATCGCTGCAAAGATTGGAGAAGGATTAGGCGTTACACCCGCCGGAACCCATACTGAAATTGCAGAATTACTGCAAAAGTATACGCTTCCCACTTCTTTTGCAGAATCCATCGACGACCTGATTGCCGCCACTGGAAACGATAAAAAAAGTACGGCAGACAGTATCAATCTCGTTCTTCTCCATCAAATCGGCGACGCTTTTCTCCGCAAAACTCCGCGCTCAGAACTTCCGAATCTGTGCGAGGTGTTAAAATGAGTTCTGTGGTGATTTCTCCCGGAAGCCTTTCCGGCAAACTCTCTGTTCCACCCAGCAAAAGTGCTGCTCACCGTGCGATTATCTGTGCCGCACTCTCTCATGGAGAAAGCTTTCTCTCTCCGGTCACGGACAGCAAAGACATTGAAGCAACCATCCGAGCCATCTCGGTTTTGGGCGCACATGTTGCGCTTCAGGAAAATCTTTTGCGCGTCTCCGGACTAAAGAAAGATACCCTTCCATTGGGTCCCATACCCGTAGACTGCGGAGAAAGCGGCTCTACTTTGCGGTTTTTAATTCCGATTTTTGGTGCTTTGGGAATTCCGGTACTTTTTACAGGCCACGGACGTCTTCCGCAGCGACCAATTGGCTGCTATCTTGACTGCCTGCCTCCACACGGCCTTACCTGTGATACAGAGGGGGGGCTTCCGCTTGCAATCTCCGGAAAGCTTACCTGCGGTACTTTTTATCTGCCGGGAAATGTCAGCAGTCAGTTTATAACCGGTCTTCTGCTCGCTTTGCCGCTGTTAAATGGGGATAGCGAAATTGTTTTGACAACGCCGCTGCAAAGTACCGGATATGTAGAAATGACGATCGAAACAATGGTCTCATTCGGCGTCACGGTTATTTCCACTGAAACCGGATGGAAGATTCCAGGAGGGCAAACCTATCACGCCTGCCGGCTCGCTGTTGAACGCGACTGGAGCCAAGCGGCATTCTTTCTCGCAGCATCGGCTCTCGGCAGCGATCTTTCTCTTTTAGGACTTTCAAAAAATTCTGCTCAGGGAGACCGCGCGGCCCTCGAATTATTTCAAAAATTTGGAGCACAAATAAACTGGGAAAAAGACGGGTCTCTTCATGCAAAAGCCGGTACGCTCTCCGGTATTGAGATCGACGCAGGTGAAATTCCGGATCTTGTTCCGGCACTTGCCGTCTGTGCCGCTCTCAGCCCCGGAAAAACAGTGATTTCGAATGCCCAGCGGCTGCGCATTAAGGAAAGCGACCGTCTGAAGGCAATTCACGACGGGCTCAGCGCTTTAGGAGCCCATATTATAGAAAAGCCGGACGGACTCGTTATCGATGGGGTCTCGGCTTTTCACGGCGGAAAAGTAGACGGCTTTCATGACCATCGAATCGTGATGGCACTTTCGATTGCTGCTCTCTCCGCCGAGAGTCCAGTGACCATTTACGGCTCGGAAGCAATTCAAAAAAGCTATCCGAATTTTTTTGAAGATTTTAAACAATTAGGGGGAAACGTCCATGTCATCGTGGGGTGAACGTGTAAAACTGACAATCTTTGGGGAAAGCCATGGCCCTATGATCGGCATGGTGCTGGAAGGACTTCCCGCCGGAGAAACGATTGATTTAGAGGCAGTAAAAAAGCAGATGGCCCGCAGAGCTCCCGGGAATGACCCGACCGCTACCGCCCGCAAAGAGAGTGATACGCCGATCATCGTCTCCGGCATTTGCAGTCAAGTCACAACCGGAGCACCTCTCTGCGCCGTCATCGAAAACAGCAATCAGCATTCTGGAGATTATGAATCTCTGAAAAATATTCCGCGTCCCGGTCATGCCGATTACGCTGCTTTTCTTCGATATCACGGCTTTTCCGATCTGAGAGGCGGCGGCCATTTTTCCGGCAGGCTGACAGCGCCGCTCGTTCTCGCCGGTGCTATTTGCCGTCAAATTTTGGAACGGCGCGGCATTGTAATCGGCGCACATGCCTATGCAATTCATGATATTTTCGATACCCCTTTTGACAGCGTCAATATAAATACAGAAACGCTTTCCGCACTCAATACCGTTTTCTTTTCCGTTATTGATTCAAAAGTACAGGAAAAAATGCGGCAGGAAATTGAAACTGCACGTCTGCAAGAAGACAGCGTCGGTGGAATCGTCGAATGCGCCTGTGTTGGAATTCCAGGCGGTTACGCAGAGGAAGGAATGTTCGGCGGCGTAGAGAGCGTTCTTTCTTCCATTTTGTTCGGAATTCCCGCCTGCAAGGGCGTAGAATTCGGAGATGGATTTAAAGTTTCTTCCCTTTTGGGGAGTAAAAATAATGACTCCTATTTTTACGATGAAACAGGTTCCATCAAAACGCACACCAATCATGCCGGAGGAATTTTAGGCGGAATCACAACCGGCATGCCTCTGATTTTCCGCTGTGCTTTTAAGCCGACTCCCTCGATTGCAAAAGAGCAGGATAGCGTTGACCTATCGGCGCACCGCAATGTAAAGCTTCAAATTAAAGGGCGTCACGATCCCTGTATTGTACCGCGGGCAATTCCTGTGGTAGAAGCTGCCGCAGCTCTTGCGGTCATGAATCTGTGGAGGGACTAAACGATGGAACTATCTGATATCAGGAAGGAAATCGACCAAATTGACGCACAGCTTTTACCGCTTTTAACAGCACGAATGGAATGTGCAAAAAAGGTTGCCGTCTATAAAAAAGAACACCAAGTTCCCGTACTCAATAGCAAGCGAGAAGAAGAAATTCTTGACCGTGTGAAAAAGGATGCCGGAGAATACGGTGGCACAGCTCGTGTGATTTTTTCGGCGATCATGAGTCAAAGCCGCGCGCTGCAGCATCAAATGCTAAGTGCCGGAAAACCATTGCGGCAGCTTTTGCAAAATGCCCGTGAAACGCCTAAAAAGAGCGATCGAATTGCTTGTCTCGGCAGCCCGGGCAGCTATAGTCATGTGGAACTTTTAACCCTTTATCCGAAAGCACAGCCCGTTTTCTGTCCGAATTTTTCGTCTATTTTTTCCACGCTCGAAAAGGAAGACGCAGACCTTGCTCTGGTTCCCATTGAAAATTCTTCTGCCGGAAGTGTTCTGGAAGTATATGATCTGCTCTTAAAATACCGATACTACATCATTGCCGCCGGAAAATTATGCGTCAACAACGTTCTGGCAAGTAAATCCGGGACACTTGATGGGGTAACATCCCTTTACAGCCATCCGCAGCCTTTGATGCAGTGCAGCACTTTTGTAGAATCCTGCGGCCTTTCGGTCAAAAAGTGCAGAAGCACAACAGAAGCTGCCGCTATGGCTGCAAAAGATCCAAATTCGGCTGCCCTCTGCGGAAAGAAAGCTGCCGAAGAGAATCATCTCAAAATTGTCCCGTTGAAAGTGCAAAACTGCAGTGCAAATCATACCCGCTTTTTGGTATTGAGCCGTGAGCTTTGTCTTTCCAAAAAAGCGGATAAGATCAGTGTTTGTTTTAATCTGCCTCATCATACCGGCAGCTTAAACGGTGTTCTCTCCCGTTTTGCCGCAGCGGGGATGAATCTGACAAAGATTGAATCACGCCCGATTGTCGGAAAAGAATTCGAGTATGATTTTTATTTGGATTTTTCCGGAAATATTCATGATCCTGTCGTATTAGAACTTCTATGTTCTCTTTGGGACGAACTGCCGCGCTTTTCGTTTTTTGGAAACTATTCGGAAAATTAAACAAACTATAAAAACAGCCTTCCGGTATCTTTTAGAGATATCAGAAGGCTGTTTTTATTTTTAAAGATTCTTTTTTCTTTTCGCTGCCAAAGCGACCCAGCCTCGTTCTTCCCGACGCTCTAAAATTTCGAACCGGTCTTTAAGGCCGTCCAAAACATCCTGTTCGCGCTCATCAATGATTCCACTCATGAGATAAATCGTATCCTCACAGAAAAAGCGCTCCACATCTTTTGTAAGCCGCAGAATCACATCCGCCACGATATTGGCAACCACGATCTGATAGGTTCCGGTCACTTTCTCCGTCAGATCTCCGCAAATTCCCACGAAAGAATTCGCTACTCCATTGCGTTTTGCATTGCTGATTGCTGTCTTAACCGCCAGCGGGTCAATATCAACCCCGACCGCTTTTTTGGCTCCTAAAAGCAGCGCTGCCACTCCTAGGATTCCACTCCCGCAGCCGACATCAAGAACCTCGTCTCCCGGTTTCAAATAGGTTTCCAAAAGCTCCAGGCACAGCCTAGTTGTCTCATGCGTACCGGTTCCAAAAGCAAGCCCAGGCTCCAAGTGCAGCACTGTACGCCCTCCCGGGTCTTTTACCTCTTCCCAATCCGGACGAATCAGAAGCTTTTTGCCTACCGGGACCGGGTGAAAATATTTTCTCCAGTTGTTAATCCAGTCTTCCATCCTGCAGTTTGAAGAACTAATCTCACTCTCAATTCCCGATGCTTTCAGCCGTTCCTGCAAAAAAGCAGTTGCTTCAGCCGGATTCTGATTTGGTTCCAAATAAATATGAATGAGCGTTTTTGACCGATCTTTTTTTAAAAGTTCTTCGTCAATCACGTCAACATGCGTAATTTTCCATGTGCCTTCTTCCAAATCGGAATAATCTTCAATATAAATTCCATAGGGAACTACCATCTGTGCGATTGCTTCCGCTGTTTCACTGTCTTTTTGTAAAACCGTAACGGTCAGATCTGTCCAATCCATTCTAAAACTCCTTTAATGCATTCGAATCCTTTTATTTTAGTTTAACATGTTTACCCCCGTCTTTCAATATAATAAAGCGGAGGGATGTACATGAATGAACGCAAATTCTTCCAAAG
>DHOF01000019.1:11754-12732 GCA_002411615.1 Ruminococcaceae bacterium UBA5397 | reverse complement strand
GAAAATATTTTTATCAATCTGTGGGTTGTCTCTTTTTAGTTCCCGAATCAAGGCTTTTACTTTTGCGCGTTTTCCGGCACTGCCGGGATTCGTGTGCTCGCGTTCTGTTAGTCGGCAGGCGCACTGAAGAAATTCAAGACCATTATAATGTTTCCAACGAATAATATCTTCTTCATGGACAAGATACAGCGGCCGAATCAGTTCCATTCCGGGAAAATTCTGACTGTGCAGTTTGGGCATCATTGTCCGCATTTCCGCTCCGTAAAGCAAACTCATCAAAATGGTTTCAATTACATCGTCAAAATGGTGTCCCAAGGCGATTTTGTTGCAATGCAGCGCTTGGGCGTTTTTATAGAGATAACCGCGGCGCATTCTGGCACAAAGATAGCAGGGAGACTGTTTTTCATCTGCAACAATATTGAAAATATCGGTTTCGAAAATATGAACCGGAATTTGCAGCAGATCACAATTCTTTTCGAGCAGCGCACGGTTTTCAGGACGATACCCGGGGTCCATTGATAAGAACTCCACTGAAAAAGGAAAATCACTGTATTTTTGCAGTTGCTGCATACATTTTGCGAGGAGGATGCTGTCTTTCCCACCGGAAATGCAGACTGCAATTCGATCATTTGGTTCAATTAAATGGTAGTCTTTAATTCCACCAATAAAGCGGTTCCAAATTGATTTTCGATAAGTGGTAATGAGGCTTCTTTCTGCCTTGGCATTTAAATCCATATTGCCTTCCTTTGACTTTTTAACGTTCCGGGACTATACTAAAACGAAAATTATTCTTAAATATAAGGGGAAATCAAACATGCTGCATATCGGATGCCATCTGTCTTCTTCCAAGGGGTTTTTGCATATGGGAGAAGAAGCGCTTTCTATCAACGCGGATACATTTCAGTTTTTTAGCCGCAATCCGCGGGGCAGCAGTGCAAAAGCGATTGATCACGAAGATGTTTTGGCACTGAGAAACTT
>DHOF01000019.1:11187-11505 GCA_002411615.1 Ruminococcaceae bacterium UBA5397 | reverse complement strand
TTTGCACAGAAAATCATGAAAGATGATTTACAGCGAATGGAATTTTTGCCGGGAAATCTTTATAATTTTCATCCGGGCAGCCATGTGGGACAGGGGAGTGGGATCGGAATCCAACAGATCACAGAACTGCTCAACTGCTTGATTACTCCCCAACAGACGACCACAATCCTTTTGGAGACGATGGCCGGAAAAGGGAGTGAAGTCGGTTCCCGTTTTGAAGAACTCCAAAAGATTATCGAAGGGGTAGAACTGAAGAAAAAAATTGGTGTTTGTTTAGATACCTGTCATGTTTATGATGCGGGTTATGATATCGTAAAC
>DHOF01000019.1:5057-10913 GCA_002411615.1 Ruminococcaceae bacterium UBA5397 | reverse complement strand
CATAAAGACCGGCATGAAAAAATAGGAGAAGGCAGTATTGGGTTCGAAGCAATGGTGCGGATCATCAATCACCCTGCACTTCGCCATCTTCCATTTTTCCTAGAGACACCAAATGAGCTTTCCGGTTATCGAAACGAGATCGCGCGCTTGCGTGAGGCTTATACGGGCGACTGACTGCGTCTGATTCTAAAATCCCATCGACTTACTGGATTTTCATTTAGTATAGCACAATTATAAAATTTTGTCAGGGACAATGGAATGCTTTATTATAAAAAATTAGGTTATATTCTAATAAAATGAGATTAAAATACAACCTAAGAAAGAATGCTAGATGGGTTATCCATCTAGCATTCTTTTATAAAGCCTTTCCAAAATTAAGATAAATTATTTTGGCATAAATTCATCTCTCAACATGGAGTAATATAGTCGGTCAATATATTTTCCATCTTGATAAAAGAAGTCTCGCAATGTTCCTTCGTAAGTGAATCCGCATTTTTCGATCACTTTACGAGAGGGGAGATTGATTGATTTATGGCATATTTGAACCTTATGTAAATTTATTTGATCGAAACCATATTGAATGACAGCTTTTGTTGCCTCTGTCGCAAGTCCCTTCCTTTGAAAAAGGCTTCCAATACAGTATTCGATTTCTGCAAAGTGATTATGATCATCCACTAAAAAGTAAGCAATCTGACCGATACATTCATCGGTCTCTTTTAGAGTAATTGCCCATCTGTAAAAATCATTTTTTTCATAAGAACTGATATAGTTATCGAGGAGTTCTTTTACCTCTTGCTTTGTGCAATAAACTGGTTCAGAATAGAGCGATTGAATTTTAGGGTCGCTGATCCAATATTTCAGCATGGCATCATCATCGGTATAGCGAAATCTTCTTAAAATCAATCTTTTTGTTTCAATTTTCATAGTCCCAACATTTGTTAACATTACTTTTAATCCTTTCTGCTATCAAAAGTTGCTGTTAAATTCCAGTAGAGAACATTCATTTCCTGTTTTTATAATTTCTTATTTTCAATGTTAATTTTTAACGCCGACTGAAAAGATAACCCAAAATTGAAACAAAAACACTCTACTATATAAAGAATATAACGGATGCAAAAGGTTGTCAATTTCTGCAGAAAATATTATAGCTTTACAAATATTTCGTAAGCGTTTATACTAAATTGGAAAATTCATTTGGGAGAAGGGTTGAGTGTGGTGACAATCAATGAGGGACGGCTCAAAAATGTTTTACATAATATGGAACAGGAAGGCTTGTCTCAGATTCTGGTGACTTCCACCTCTTCGGTTTATTATTTGACTGGTTTATGGGTAGAACCACTTGAGCGGATGTTGGCACTCTATATCGACAAAGATGGAAAATGTGTGTTGTTTGGAAATGACCTTTTTGGCTTTACACCAGGAGGAAATACACAGCTTTTCACACATAACGATATTGATGACCCGGTGAGGGATGTTGTTAAGATCGTGAAAGGCGGAACACTGGGAATTGATAAGGAATGGCCGAGCCGTTTTCTGATCAGTCTTTTAAAGCAGCGTCCTGATATAAAACCGGTTGTAGGCAGTGCCCCGGTAGATTTTGCGAGAATGCGCAAAGATCAGAAAGAGATTGATGCTCTGCGCAGGTCTTCTCAGATTAATGATGCTGTGATGGAAGCCTCTCTTGCGGCAATTAAAGAGGGAGTTCATGAGCAGGAACTTGAAAGTATTGTGGAAAAGAATTTTGCAGAGCGGGGAGCAGATCGCTCTCCAGAGGGACAGCTGGTTTGCTTTGGTGCGAATTGTGCGGATCCGCATCACGCTTCCAATGAGACCGTGATCAAGGGCGGTGATTCTGTTATTTTTGATATTTTTATTCCAATTAAGCGTTATTGGTGCGATATGACCCGTACTGTTTTCTTTAAAGAAGCAGGTGAGGAACACCGCAAGGTTTATGAGATCGTCCGGAAGGCAAACGAAAAGGCCGAATCGGTGATTCGGCCTGGAGTACCAATGTGTGAATTTGATTTGACAGCACGAAAAGTAATTGAAGATGCTGGATATGGTCCGTATTTTAATCATCGTTTAGGTCATGGATTGGGGATTGACTGCCATGAGCCGCCGGATAATTCCAGCGTCTGCAAAGTGATTGCGGAGCCCGGCATGGTCTTTAGCGTAGAACCAGGGATCTATTTAAAAGATCGTCTCGGCGTGCGGATTGAAGATTTAGTGTTGGTTACTGAAACCGGCTGTGAAGTTTTGAACCACTATACGAAAGAACTCCAAATCATTAAGTAGCGCCGTTAAAAATAAACCGGATTGCAAGTCCAGCGATGAGGCATGCGGTTAGGTCTCCCATTAAGGCGGCCGGAATTGTATGCTTTGTTTTTTTGATTCCTACTGCACCAAAATAAACAGATACGCAGTAAAAAGCAGTTTCGGTGCTGCAGGCTAATACGGAGGCAATTCTGCCGGAGAAAGAATCTGGCCCCTGTTGTTTTAAAATTTGTGTGAAGATTGCGGTAGAACCGCTGCCGGAGATTGGCTTCATAAGAATCAGCGGTGTAACTGCTTCAGGAATCCCGAGAAATTGTGTCACCGGCTTTAATGCATCGGAGAGCAGATCGAGTGCCCCGGAGGCTTTAAACATTGTTACAGCCGCCATCAGACCAACCAGAGTGGGCAGAATTGTAAAAGAAGTTTTCAGCCCTTCTTTTGCGCCTTCTGTAAAAGTATCAAAAATCGGAACTTTCCGAAAAACTCCGAAAAGCAGCAGTAGCAGGATGGTGATGGGGAGTGCCCATGAACCAAGTTTATCCACGGACTTTCCGCCTTTCAAAGAGCTTTGCAGATAAAACGGCGACTAACAAAGCGCAGATCGAGGTAATCCATACCGCAGGCAGCAAATCAAATGGATTTTGGGCACCATATTTTGCGCGAATCGTTGCCATATAGGTTGGAATTAGCTGGAGGGAAGCGGTGTTTAACACCACGAAAAGAACCATCGAGCGGTTTGCTTCGTCTCCGCATTTCGGATCGCATTTTTTAAGTTCTTTCATTGCTGAGATACCGAGAGGCGTTGCGGCGTTTCCGAGCCCCAGAAAATTTGCAGTCAAGTTCATACAAATTGCGCCGGCGGCGCGGGAACCTGGTTTGAGATCGGGGAAAAGGTGCTTTAAAATTGGATGCAGAACTTTTGCCAGGAGCTGTGTTAATCCGCCTTTTTCAGCAATATGCATCATACCGGTCCAAAAGCACATCATCCCCATTGTAGCAAAACAAAGCTCTACAGCGCTTTGTGCACCGGAAAGAACAGCATTTGCCAGTTCTTCTGTTCTGCCGGTTAAACAGGCACATAAAATACTGACGAATAAAAGTCCGGTCCAGATCCAATTTAGCATCGTTTTCATCCCCTTAGATAAAAAGTATGAATATAAATATGAATAAATTTTGAATTTTTAATTCCCAAAACGATTAAACATTGACTTATTATGGAAAATGTATTACAATGGTGACGAATTATGGGAGCATATTATTATCAGGAAGGATGAGCAAAATGAAATCTACCGGTATCATGCGCAAAGTGGATGAATTAGGTCGTATTGTATTGCCGAAAGAACTGCGGAATGCATTGGATATCAAAGAAAAGGACCCATTGGAGATTTTTGTCGGAGACAGAGGCGAAATCATTCTCCGCAAATATCAGCCAGCATGCATTTTCTGCAACAGTATGGAAAACATTCGTACATTTAAAGGGCACAACGTATGCCGTGACTGCATGCAGAAAATGTCCAAGTATATGAATGAGGATGATTAACTCCAATCGCTTTTTAAAGAAAATTTATTAAAGCAACATAAAAAAGCAGCTTACAGAAAAAACCTGTAGGCTGCTTTTTTTATCTCGAGGGCTTTTAAAATGCTTTCAGGAAAATTAATTCGTTTCTTTCATAGAATCAAGAATAGAATCTACGAGAGCGTCGAGTTCAATCTCTTTATCTTCGTGCAAAGAAGAAGCCATTGTGACACGTTCGTTGAGCACGGTCATATCTTTCATTTCTTCGTTGAGGAATTTTTGCATCAAATCGCCGGATTTACAAGCCCAAGAACCATTTTCAATAATGGCAACTGTGCGCTTTTGTACATTCAGCGCTTTCATATCCATCAGATAATTGTGCATAGCGGGATAAATACCAAGATTGTAGGTGACAGACGCTAAGACAATATGACTATATTTAAAGGACTCAGAAATCAGCTGAGAAACATTTGTGGAAGAGACATCATACATGGCAATGTTTGTCATGCCTTTTTCACATAATTTTGCGGCAAGTGCTTCTGCAACGGATTCGGTGTTTCCATACATGGAAGCATAAACGATCAAAGCCCCTTTGACCTCTGGCTCATATCGACTCCAAGTATCATATTTTTTAATAAAATACATCAAATCTTTGCGCCACACTGGACCATGCAGTGGGCAAATATACTTGATCTGATCGAGAATTCCGCCGGCCTTTTTTAAAAGCAGCTGAATATGCGGACCGTATTTTCCGACAATATTGGTTAAATAACGGCGGGCGTCGTCCAGCCAGTCGCGGTCAAAGTCGACTTCGTCTGCGAAAAGCTTTCCGTCCAGTGCACCAAAGGTGCCAAAAGCATCTGCGGAAAATAGTGCACCGTTTGTGGTATCAAATGTGACCATAACTTCCGGCCAATGAACCATAGGGGCAAATACAAAGGTAACAGTATGCTTGCCGAAACTAAAAGTATCTCCCTCTTTTACTTCTACGATTTGGTGTGAATCAATCTGAAATCCAAATTGACGCATCAGCATAAATGCTTTTTCGTTGCTGATCAAAGTTACATTTGGCCAACGCAGCAAGATTTCGTTAATGGAAGCGGCGTGATCCGGTTCCAGATGGTTAATCACAAGATAGTCGAGCGGCCGTCCGGCAAGTACATGCTGTGTGTTTTCCAATAATTGACGGCAGTAAGACCAATCGACCGTATCGAACATCACGGTTTTTTCATCCAGCAAAAGATATGAATTATAGGTAACTCCTCTTGGAATTGGATACGCGTTTTCAAAAAGAGCAAGGCGGTGATCGTTTGCTCCTACCCAGTATAAATCTTCCGTTACATTTCTAACGCAATACATGAAATTTCCTCCCTTCGATTTTATGCTTCAATAAACTGATCTTTTGTCTCGGCGCACTCGGGGCAGACCCAATCCACAGGTAAATCCTTAAACTGGGTACCAGCTGCGATTTCACTGTCTTGATCGCCCAATTCCGGTACGTACTCGTAGCCGCATCCATTGCATATGTAGCGGGGACCGATTGGCTCTGGCTTTGGCATTTGCGGGCGTTTCATTTTTACCATGGGCGGAGCTGGTTTCTTTTCCTCGGTGCCGAGTGCTTCGGTAAGGAGAGGCAGAATTTCATTGACATCGCCGACAATTCCGTAATCACAATTCTTAAAGATCGGAGCGTTGCCGTTTTTATTGATCGCTACAATAATGGAAGCGTCTTTAATTCCTTTAAGGTGCTGTGTTGCGCCGGAAATTCCACATGCGATGTAGAGATTTCCAGTGAATTTTTGGCCGGACATTCCAACGTAGCGATTGATTGGAATGTACTTGAGCGTTTCGGCGACCGGGCGGGAAGAGCCAACTGCTGCGCCTGCTGCTTTGGCCAGATTTTCGATTAGCTTCATGTTTTTCTTATCGCCGATGCCTTTTCCTGCGGAAACAACACGCTCGGCTTTTGCGATAGGAGTATCGATCGGGATACCGACGGTAAAGTCGAAACCATCTTTTTTTAAAGCTTCTACCAGAGAATTTACTTGATCTTTTGCATTCCCGTC
>DHOF01000019.1:0-4895 GCA_002411615.1 Ruminococcaceae bacterium UBA5397 | reverse complement strand
ACGGATTCCGGTGATAGGGGTGGGCTTTTTCATACGGTGATCGGTTTCACTGGACTGCTTCGGAGGCTTGCCTAAAATATGGGATGCAATGACAACACGCTGGATTTCATTGGTGCCCTCGTAAATGGTAGTGATTTTAGCATCCCGGTACATACGCTCGACTTCCATCCCTTTGAGGTATCCGTTGCCGCCAAAAATTTGGAGCGCATCATTTGTAACTTCGAGCGCGATATCAGAGGCATATTGCTTTGCCATGGCAGATTCCATACCGTATGGTTCATGATTCTCTTTCATTTCTGCTGCAGAGTAAACGAGAAAACGCGCACAGCGGATTTTTGTTGCCATATCGGCAATTTTAAAGGAGATTCCTTGCTGAAAAGCGATGGGCTTTCCAAATTGTACACGCTCTTTTGCGTAATCTACCGCCTGATCAAATGCTCCCTGCGCGATGCCCAGCGCCTGTGAAGCAATCCCGATCCGGCCGCCGTCAAGCGTGGACATTGCAATCTTAAAGCCCTGACCTTCTTTTCCAAGCAGATTTTCTTTCGGCACTTTCACGTCGTTGAAAATCAGTTCGGCAGTAGAAGAAGAGCGAATGCCCATTTTGTCGTAATGGTCGCCGAATTCAAACCCTTTCCAGCCTTTTTCTACAATGAAAGCAGAAATACCGTGGGTCCCAATATCGGGAGTGGTCATTGCGAATACGACATAGGTATCCGCGATTGGAGCGTTTGTAATAAAGATTTTGCCGCCGTTCAATAGATAATAATCACCTTTATCTACAGCAGTGGTTTCTGTCCCTCCGGCATCGGAACCTGCATTTGGTTCCGTTAAGCCAAAAGCACCAAGCTTTTCACCTTTACATAGCGGAATTAAGTACTTTTTCTTTTGTGCTTCATTTCCATAAGCGTAAATCGGCCATGTGCCAAGAGAAGTGTGAGCGGATAGGATTACGCCTGTGCCGCCGTCGACACGCGCAAGCTCTTCCACCGCGATGGCATAGCTGATAACATCTAATCCCATGCCGCCCCATTCTTTTGGATAAGGAATTCCCATCAATCCCATTTTTCCAAGCTCGGTTACTGCTTCCGTTGGAAACTCATTTTCTTTGTCTAATAAAAAAGTTAAAGGTTTCACTTTTTCTTCTGCGAACGCCCGAACTTTCGCTCGGAGTTCCTCATGCTGCTGTGTGGTCTTGAATAACATACTGTTTCCTCCTTTTGCAAATTCCAAATTTTGTCCTTGGGATTCCGTGATCCGAAGTAAGGGAGAGGATGCTTAGTCGCCGAATAAAACAGCCTGGAGTGTATGGGACTTTAGTTCTTGATCCAGTGTCTTCTGGATTTTTAAAAGCTGGATGTGTGCATGACATACCTGATCATCATGGGATTCCTGCCATGAACAATAATGATTAGGCTTGGTGCAGGCAGTTAAAAATGCAGATTGCTCCATTGCATTGATAAGCTGGTACAGAGTAATACTGTTGAGATCGCAAGTTAAAGCACATCCGCCTCCGGTTCCACGCGCAATTTCAACAAATCCTGCCTTTTGAAGCTTTTTTAGAATTTTATAGGCAAAATTCTGTGGGATCTGTTCATTTGTGGATAGCTCCGCAGTCGTTAATCGGTTACTTTTTGCTAATGCACGCAAAATTCGCAGAGCGTAGTCTGTTTCTTTTGTAGTCAGCAAAATTTCCACCTCCTCTTCATATTTGCATTTTATCAAAATGGACATTTTTTGTCAAGATTAATTTTAGAAAAAATTCTATTTTTTTGGATGACTATTTGAAAAAAATTATTCATTAGAGACAAGGATTGCGATAAAAAATGAAATTGAAACCAAAAAATCAACATGCCATATAGCCATATAAAGGAAAACAGCAAAGTCCTTTTCATATTTACATATTGAGGTTTTGTGGTACAATAATAGCATCAATCAGGACTTTTTATCAAAAAATAGGAATGTGGAGGTTACCGGATTGGATTGTTTTAAATTACACAGTAAATATCAGCCCACCGGTGATCAGCCGCAGGCAATTCAAAAATTGGTACAGGGGCTAAAAGAGGGAGACCATGAGCAGGTGCTGCTCGGCGTAACCGGCTCTGGAAAGACTTTTACAATGGCAAATGTGATTGCAAAAGTGAATCGTCCCACGCTGGTTTTGGCACATAATAAAACGCTGGCAGCCCAGCTTTGTTCCGAATTTCGGGAGTTTTTTCCTGAAAATTCAGTGGAATATTTTGTCTCCTATTATGATTATTATCAGCCGGAGGCGTATATCGCGCAGACGGATACTTATATTGAAAAAGATTCGGCAATCAATGATGAGATCGATAAACTGCGTCATTCGGCGACCAGTGCGCTTTCGGAGCGCAGAGATGTCATTATTGTTGCAAGCGTCAGCTGTATTTATTCTCTTGGCGATCCGATCGATTACCGGACAATGGTGATTTCGCTGCGCCCAGGAATGGAAAAGAGCCGGGATGAGCTTTTAAAGAAGTTGGTGGAAATTCAGTTTGAACGAAACGATGTTGCTCTTTCCAGAAATAAATTTCGAGTTCGGGGAGACGTTGTAGAAATTTGGCCTTCCTATTCCAATGATACGGTGATTCGAGTAGAATTTTTTGGCGATGAGATTGATCGAATCACAGAGATTAACCCAGTTACCGGGGAATTAAAAGCCGAAGTAAAGCACGTCGCTATCTATCCGGCCTCTCATTATATTGTACCGCAGGGAAAGCTTAAAAAGGCGCTTTCTTCCATTTATGATGAGATGGAAGAGCGCGTTAAATTTTTTGAAGAGCATGGAAAGCTGATCGAGGCACAGAGGATTAGAGAGCGCACAACTTATGATATGGAAATGCTTTCTGAAATCGGCTTCTGTAAAGGAATTGAAAACTATTCTCGGGTGATGGCCGGCCGTGAGCCCGGGAGTGCCCCATGCACGCTGCTCGATTATTTTCCAAAGGACTTTTTGCTTTTTGTGGACGAGTCTCATGTAACGCTGCCGCAGGTGCGCAGTATGTATGCGGGCGATCAGGCACGGAAAAAGTCTTTGGTGGACTTTGGATTTCGCCTTCCGAGCGCTTATGATAATCGTCCGCTGACTTTTGACGAATTTTATCATCATGTGGATCAAGCGGTCTTTGTCAGTGCAACGCCGGGAGACTGGGAACTTTCAAAAGCATCTCAGGTGGTGGAGCAGGTCATTCGTCCGACGGGGCTTCTTGATCCGGAAATCTTCGTAAAGCCAACCGATGGACAGATTGACGATTTGATCAGTGAGATCAACCTGCGTGCGGAGAAAAAGGAAAGAGTTCTGGTTACGACTTTGACCAAAAAGATGGCAGAGGATCTGACCTCTTATCTGCAGGGAATGGGAATCAGGGTACGGTATATGCACCATGATATTGATACCGTGGAGCGGATGGAGATCATCCGCGATCTGCGCTTAGGAGAGTTTGATGTTTTGGTGGGAATCAACCTTCTGCGTGAAGGATTGGATATTCCAGAAGTCAGCTTAGTAGCAATCCTAGATGCAGATAAAGAAGGCTTTTTGCGTTCCGAGCGAAGCCTAATTCAGACAAGCGGCCGTGCGGCGCGCAATGTTTCCGGAAAGGTGATCATGTATGCGGATACAGTGACGCCCAGCATGGAGGCGGCAATCCGAGAGACCAACCGCCGCCGAGAGCTGCAGATTGCCTATAATCAGGAGCATGGGATTACGCCCAAAACCATACAGAAAAAAGTTTCGGAGATTCTGGAAATTTCTACTCATAAAGAGGATAAGAAGAAAAAGAAAAAGTATTTGTCTCCGATTGAGCGCCATCAGATGATTGAGCAGCTCACTCGCGAGATGAAAGCGGCCGCAAAATTGTTGGAGTTTGAACACGCTGCGTTTTTGAGAGATAAAATCAAAGACCTGCAAGAGGGAAAATGAATTTTCCAGAAATAGAAAGGAAACGGATTCATGGAGCCAAAAAATATCATCATCAGGGGAGCAAGAGAACACAACCTTAAAAATATCAGTTTGGAAATTCCCAGAGATAAATTGATCGTTTTTACGGGACTTTCCGGTAGCGGCAAAAGCAGTTTGGCGTTTGACACCATTTATGCAGAAGGTCAGAGAAGATATGTGGAGTCGCTTTCTTCCTATGCAAGACAGTTTTTGGGGCAGATGGATAAACCGGATGTGGATTCCATCGAAGGGCTTTCACCCGCAATTTCGATCGATCAGAAGACAACTTCCAAGAATCCGCGGTCCACAGTGGGAACCGTGACGGAAATTTATGATTATCTGCGCCTTTTGTATGCGAGAGTCGGGGTGCCGCATTGCCCAATCTGCGGCAGGGAGATCCGCCAGCAGACCATCGATCAGGTTGTAGACCGTGTGCTTGCAATGCCGGAAAAGACAAAGATTCAGATTTTGGCACCGATTGTAAAAGCGCGAAAGGGAGAACACACTAAGGAATTAGAAGCTGCGCGCCGCAGCGGATTTGTTCGGGCGCGGGTAGACGGAATCCTCTATGATCTTTCGGAAGAAATCAAACTGGAAAAGAATAAAAAGCATACGATCGAGATTATAGTGGATCGGCTTGTTGTTACACCGTCGATTCGTTCTCGTTTGGCAGATTCTTTAGAGACAGCTTCCAGCCTTTCTCAGGGGCTGATCGTCGTCAGTCCGGTCGATGGGGAAGATCATGCTTTTTCCCTCAATTATGCTTGCCCGGAGCATGGAGTGGGAGTCGATGAGCTGACCCCTCGTATGTTCTCCTTTAATAATCCGTTTGGTGCTTGTCCAAAATGCACCGGCTTGGGTGTCTTTATGAAAATTGACCCCGAGAGAATCATTCCAGATAAAGACCTTTCCATTGCACAGGGAGGCTTAAAAGCCA
>DHOF01000164.1 GCA_002411615.1 Ruminococcaceae bacterium UBA5397 | reverse complement strand
AAATAATGTAATAGAACGATATATTAAGAAAAAGGAAATTTGAAAGAAAGGGGCCGATTGAATGAGTGGAATTTCTCTGACAGACATTGAGACGTATGGAAAAAACGGTTACGACATGTACCGGGTGCCAGGGATGGTGGTGCTTAGCAACGATGACGTTTTGCTGTATTACGAAGCGCGCGCTGCTGCGTCGGATCAGCGAAGATTGCTTTTACGGCGAAGCTGTAACAGAGGAAAAAGTTTTGGGGAACCTTCCGCTTTAAAAAAAGAAAAAGACGGAGTTATGGTACATAATCCTCTGATGATTTCAGGGACAGGAAAGGAGGTTTATTTTTTCTGGAATGAGGATTATAAACGATTGTATTTTCAGAAAAGCGAAGATTATGGGGAAAGCTGGCTGCCTCAAGTGGAACTGACGAGTGTTGTGGAAGGTTGGAGAAAAGATTGGCCATTAACTTTGTTTGCAGTTGCGCCGGGGCATGGCCTTCAAATGAAAAATGGAACTTTGGTACTCCCATTGTGGCTCAGCTGTGGGATCAATGCTCATAATCCAGCCTGTTTTGCTTCTTTGTATAGTGAAGATCATGGGGATACATGGAAAAGAAGTAATTTAGTGCTTTCCAATGAGAATGTCCTTGATCCTACGGAGGGAGAAGTTGCGGAGCTTTCAGACGGCAGCTTGTTGGCAACTTTGCGCCATGGAGCACCGGAAACTCGTCTCAGGGCTTTTGTAAGGGGAACTCCGGAACATTGGGGCAATGCTTATCTGGATCCTTCTCTGCCGGATCCGATTTGTGCCGGAAGCATTTTGTCTTTACCCGATCAGACTTTACTTTTTTCAAACTGTGCTTGGAAGGATGAAGCTTATCTTTCACAGTATCGTGCAGGCGGAACATTGCACTGGAGCAAGAATGCGCGGCAGAATCTGACTTTGCGGAGAAGCATGGATAATGGAAAAACATGGAGTAAAGGAATTCAGCTTTCAAAACAGGGAGGATATTCGGACTTGGGATGCAGTGTAGATGGGAACTTTCTCTACTGCTTCTTTGAGCGTGGTTGGATAGGCGGTGATTGTATTTATAATAAGCATTTGACTTTTGCTCAAATCAAAAGAGAAGTTTTCTGAATCATTTAAATTTTTATTATTGTTAATAAAGAAAGTAATTGACCAGATACTATTGACAAATATCCAGCAGTAAGATATATTACAAATTGAGTTGTACTATAACGTTACATTATAAAAGACGATTAACAAATAAATAGTATGACTAAAAAGTATTAACGAGGTGAAAATCCATGGGTTATATGATTGGTGTCGATGTGGGCGGCACTTTTACAGACTTTTCGGTTTTCAATCAGGAAACTGGAGAACTGTTCCATTACAAAGACAGTTCCACACCGGCGGATCCTTCCCGGGCAATCGTAAAAGGCGTTCGGGATGTACTGGAGATTAAGAAGGCAAAAGCTGATGAAGTCGTTTATTTGGCGCATGGCACAACGGTCGGGACAAATGCCCTGATTGAAAAAAAGGGTGCGCGCATGGGGCTGATTACAACCAAAGGATTTAAAGATCTGATGGAAATCGGAACACAGCGTCGTCCTTCTCTTTATAACTTGCAGGCACAAAAGCCGGTACAGCTCATTCCATCCGGCTTAAATTGTACGGTTCCGGAACGAATTCTTTTTAACGGCGAGGTAGAGACTCCTTTGGATGAGGAGGAGACCAGAAAAGTAATTCGGTATCTGAAATCTAAAAAAGTTTCCAGCATTGCAGTCTGCACACTCTTTAGCTTCATTAATCCGAAGCATGAAGAGCGAATCAAAGAATTGATTGCAGAGGAATTTCCAGAAGCATATGTTACGATTTCCAGCGAACTGACACCGGAATTTCGGGAATATAGCCGCATGAGTACAACCGTTCTCAATAGCTACCTTGGACCGGTCATGAAAGAATATGTGCATAATTTCCGCGAATCGATTCGTGACCTTGGAGTAGAAGTCGAACCGTATATCACGCAGTCTAATGGTTCGATCATTTCTATTAAAGAAACAATCGACTGCCCCATTAAATGCGCGGTTTCCGGACCTTCCGCAGGAGCGGTCGCGGCTTCTTATATCGGCAAACAGTGCAATGCCGATAAGGTCATTACATTTGATATGGGCGGAACCAGTGCGGATATTTCTCTGATAGAAAATTATACGCCACAGGTTTCCAATGAGCGTGATGTAGAAGGATATCCATGCCGAATCCCCATGATCAATATTATTACGATCGGAGCAGGCGGCGGTTCTATTGCAAAAATCGACGAAGGCGGCGCACTGAAGGTTGGCCCGCGTTCAGCCGGTGCAACACCGGGACCTGCTTGTTATGAGCGCGGCGGAGAAGATCCCTGCGTAACAGATGCCAACATTGTTCTTGGAAAGCTCAACCAGAAAAAGATTCTCGGCGGCAGAATGGATGTCAACGTACAGCTGGCACAAGAAGCTATCCAGAAAAAGATTTGCGATCGAAGCGATCTGACCATACCGGAGGCGGCAAACGGAATTATTACCGTTGTAAACTCCAACATGGTGCGTGCGGTGCGC
>DHOF01000106.1:4629-15569 GCA_002411615.1 Ruminococcaceae bacterium UBA5397 | reverse complement strand
CAAAGAAACAATCAATGGAGTCATTAAAGAACTGAACGACAGCGGAGAAATGGATAAGATTGTCAGCCAATATATCAGTGCGGACTAAAAATTAACACTTGATTAAACCGCAGGACGTGCCAGAATCGCCGTCCTGCGGTTTGGTGTTCAAAAGGGGGAAGAAACCCTATGGGTTTTTGGAATGATCTTAGCGCCAGATTATTTGATGATTTTATCCGTCAGAATCGGTATTTGTATCTGGTCAAAGGACTTGGAAATACGCTGTTGATCACAGCAGGAGCTTTGTTGATTGGTGTGATTTTGGGCGTTTTAGTTGCTCTGGTACGTGTAGCGTATGGTAATGGACAGCGCAGCTGGTGGATTCGAATTTTGAATGCGGTTTGCGGGCTCTACCTGACAGTTATTCGCGGTACGCCTATGGTAGTGCAGCTGATGATTATGTATTTTGCGATTCTGACGAGTGGCACGCCTCTGGTGATTGCAGTCCTATCATTCGGAATTAATTCCGGTGCTTATGTGGCCGAAGTAATCCGCAGCGGAATTCAGTCGGTGGATCGCGGTCAGACAGAAGCGGGGCGTTCTCTGGGACTGAGTCAAAAGCAGACGCTGATTAAAATCATTTTGCCGCAGGCATTTAAAAATGTAGCTCCTGCAGTGTTTAATGAATTTATCGCGCTTTTAAAAGAGACTTCTGTTGCCGGATATGTTGGTATCCAAGATTTGACCAAGGGCGGCGATATTATTCGTTCCATTACCTATGATGCGTTCCCGCCACTTCTTGCAGTTGCTTTGGTCTATCTGCTGATCGTGATCGGGCTTACAGCAATCCTGCATCATATTGAAAGGAGGCTGGCGAGAAGTGATCTCCGTTAAAAATCTTCATAAATCGTTTCATACGATGAATGGCACGGTAGAAGTGCTCAAAGGAATCAACCAAGAAATTGTAGATGGAGAAAAAGTGGTTATCATTGGGCCTTCCGGTTCCGGTAAAAGTACTTTTTTGCGCTGCATGAATCTGCTGGAAATGCCAACCAGCGGAGAAATCTGGTTTGATGGAAAAAGAATCAATGTGCCCGGAGTCGATGTCGATGCGGTTCGCCGTCAGATGGGCATGGTATTCCAGCATTTTAACCTTTTTCCGCATTTAACGGTACGGCAAAATATCACGTTGGCTCCTGTGATGTTGAAGCTGAAAACACAGGAAGAAGCTGATGAAAAGGCAATGCAGCTTCTCAAACGAATTGGACTTCCGGATAAAGAGGATTCTTATCCGTCTCAGCTTTCCGGAGGACAAAAGCAGAGAATTGCGATTATCCGTGCTTTAGCAATGGATCCTAAGATGATGCTGTTTGATGAACCGACCAGTGCTTTGGATCCTGAGATGGTTGGGGAAGTGCTGCAGGTTATGAAAGAGCTTGCCCAAGAAGGCATGACAATGGCCGTTGTGACTCACGAAATGAATTTTGCAAAAGAAGTTGCAACGCGGGTGTTGTTTGTTGATGATGGTCAGGTCCTAGAAGAAGCGCCGCCGGAAGAATTTTTTGAGAATCCAAAGCATCCCCGTTTAAAGGATTTTCTTTCAAAAGTTCTTTGATGGACAAAGGTGCATTTTTCAATTTAGATCGTCTGAAACTCCTTTTCTTTTCATAAAAAATATGATACGATTTAGAGTACGGAGAAATCCGCACTCTTTTTTTATGGAATTAAAAAGGACAAGTCTTTTTATAAAAGAGGCTTGGAAGGGAAGTATCAGCTATGCCTGCAGCAATTACACATTATCTGCAGTCCCAGAAAGTTTTGGAAGAAATGAAAAAGGAAAATATTCAGGTTCAAAATAATGACGCATTTCTTTGGGGCGCTCAGGGACCGGATTTCCTTTTTACACATCGTTATCTGCCGTGGCAAAGGGGAAAAAGTCTTTGTTCATGGGGAAGAAAAATCCATCGGGAAGCTCCCGAGCCTTTTTTTCGTGCGCTGCGTAATGTTTGCGGTCAGATGCCGGGTAGTTTGGTGCGTTCCTATGCCTATGGATTTTTATGCCATTATTCTTTGGATCGAACTGCTCATCCATATGTGTATTATTGGGCTAATTTTTTGAAGGAAAAAGATCCTTCTGAAGGATTGAGCGTTTATCATAATGAGATTGAATCTGCTCTGGATACCATTGTTTTGAGAAATGAATTAGGAGAACTTCCTGTTGACTTTCCGCTGACCCGTACGGTTCCACAGGATGAGACGGTTCAAAAGAAAATGGCGGAACTTTATCAACAAGTCATTTTATCAGCTTATGGAAAAGAAGTATCCGAAGAGGATCTCTATCAGGCCACAAGAGATTGCCGTACCGCATTTCGATTTTTGACTGATAAGACCGGTTTAAAGCGTTCCTTCTTGAGAAAAATTGAACGTTCAGGAAAAGCGATTACCAGCCATATTCGCCCGATTATGGAAGATGAAAATTTTGATTATGCTAATATTTTGCTGGCGCCATGGTCATGGGAGGGCGCAGAAGGAACTGGAAGCTTTTTCGATTTGGTTGATCAGTCGGTAGAAGACAGCATGGAATTAATTCGTCATTTTTTTTCGACAGACGATTTTCATGAATTCACAGAGGACAGAAATTTTGAAGGGAGAGTTATTTTAAGTGAATCAGATTAAAAGTTTTTGCGTGAACCATGATGTATTAACACCTGGCATTTATACTTCTCGTATTGATGGGGATATTACGACCTATGATATTCGTATGCGCAGGCCAAATCATCCGCCGTTTTTGGAGAATGCAGCACTGCATACGATCGAGCACTTGTTTGCAACTTTTGCCCGCAATAGCACTTATTCAAATAAGGTCATTTATTTTGGACCAATGGGTTGTCGTACAGGATTTTATTTTTTGGTGCGTGATCTTCCTCCTCAAACGGCAATTAACTTAATAATCGAGATTTTTCGAAAGATTGCTTTTTATCAGGGAGAGATTCCGGGAGCAAAAGCGAAAGAATGCGGAAACTATAAGGAACACGATTTAAATGGCGCAATTTGGGAAGCAAAGAATTTTTTGCCTGTCATTGAGAATTGGACTGTTGAAAACTCACAATACAAGCAATAAAAGACAAATTCTGTTGTAGAAACTGACAACTAAAAATGGTTGCAAAATTGTAATCTTTGCGGTAGAATATAATTCATTACAAATATGTAACAGAAATTACGAATGCGTAATATATTCTATATGCAAGGAGGAGCAATCATGAGAAATCCAATCAGAGACCATCGCTCTCGTAGGGATCATTCTTTTCTTTCTCAGGAAGACCGTAAGACAGAAACCTATTTTTCTGCGGAGAACGACTGGCAGAAAGAGAGTTTTTCTGCCACGTTTCGGGATCGAAGAGTACGCTATGCGGCCAGCCTTTTAGTAGTAGCTTGTTTGATTGGCGGCATACATCTGATGACGCCTATAATTACCGCTTATGCGTCGGTACAAAAAGCATCTCAAAATCAGGAAGTACAAACAGCTGCTTCTGATTTGAAAATTAATACAAATCAGACTTATGTGCCTGCTTTTCGAGCAACGCCGTCTTCCGTATCGGATCACCTTTCTTCTTCAGCAGATAATCTACTTTTACAAAAGGACCAGCAGATCGGGGTTGACAGCTGCGGGCTGTATATAGATGGAAACTTCGTAGGTGCAGTAAAAGAGGAAAGTGAATTACAGAAACTTTTGCAGAATTTATTGGATTCAGCAAAAGGAGATGGAGAGGATGATACCGCCACATTCCTTTCTGATGTCAGATGTATTCCCGGCACTTATCCAGCTTCGTCTGTTTTAACCGATGAAACGATGAAAGCATTGCTTTTATCAAAACAAACGGTACAGATGGATTACCAAGTTCAGAACAATGAAAATGCCCAAGAGATTGCAAATAAAAATGGGCTTACTGTTGAGACACTTTCTCAAAAAAATCCGGATGTTGATCTTACCTCCCTTAAGAGCGGGGATACCATCAAGCTTTCTCAGGAAAAGCCGCTGATTTCAATTCAGTCTGTTTGTGCGAAACAGGAAACAGAAGAAATTCCTTATGACACCGTACAGAAAGACAGCGATACGCTCTATAAAGGGCAGACTTCCGTAGAAACGGAAGGAGAAAATGGACAAAGGCAGGTCACTTATTGCATTACGAGCGTCAACGGCAAAGAGACAAATAAAGAGGCAATTCATACAGATGTGCTTAAAGATGCGGTTTCTAAAGTCATATTGAATGGGACGAAAGATTGTCCTGCGGGAATGGCAACCGGTACTTTTGAGTGGCCGACGCCGACGATGCATACAATTACGACAGGGTTTGAATATCGTTGGGGAAAGTTCCATCCCGGCATTGATATTTCTGATGGGAATGCGTTTGGATCTCAGATTGTAGCAGCAGACGGCGGAACTGTCACCAAGGCTTCCGACACCGGAGATGGATACGGAAACTGTGTGATGATTGACCATGGCAACGGCTATGTGACCTTGTATGGGCATGCTTCTCAGCTCCTTGTTTCTGTTGGCCAAAAGGTACAAAAGGGACAGTTGATCGCGTTAGTGGGCAGTACCGGATATTCTACTGGCCCTCATTGCCACTTTGAAGTGATTCATAACGGAACGAAAGAAAATCCGTTTTCTTATGTTTCTCAATAATTGTCTAATATAAAGAAAAGGAGTGCTTGGCTGATTTTGAATCAGCCAAGCACTCCTATATTTTTTATAAAAATTTGGCACGAAAAATGATCATTTTTTTATTCGAAAAAATTTTTCAATAGATTTATATATTGCTCTGTATGTACCAAACTGAGCTGACCATGTTTCATATTTTTAGCAATATACAGTTGGCTTTTTGGAATCGTACGATACAGCAACTCGGCAGATTCTTTCATCACTTTGATTTCATCTGAGCCAACAATAATCAAGACCTTTGCATGAGTAGCCGCAATAGAAGGCTTTAAACGATAATTGCCATTACTCAGTGTAAGGTTAATTAAAGATTGTTTACTGATCTTTTGACTGTCCTGGTAATAAGTTTCAAATAGTTCGTCAGGGACACATAGGGATTTTGCCTGCATTTTAGAAAACCAGCGCCTTTTAATCAGGCCATAAAGCAGTTGGTAAGCTGGAACGGTTATAGCAGTTGTGCCTTTAATGGGAATTGTTAAAGCACTTTCAATAATGGCATATTGAGTAATATCAGACTTTTTAGACAGTGTTTCCACTGTAATCTGTGCACCGATAGAAAGTCCGCCAATCGCAAAAACCTTTCCACCGCAATCGTTTTCAATATAGCCGATTAATTCTTCCGCGCATTTTTGGATGCTGATAAATGTTTCCGAACCGTCTTCACCATGTCCGTCTAAAATAGGGGTTACTAAATGAAATTCGGATGACAAAAGCGGTACAGCATTCTTCCATGACCAGTCGGATAGTCCGCCGCCATGTAGTAGGATAATAGTTGGAAGGCTTTTCTCTCCTGTTTCCTTAAAAATCATAAATTCATTTCCTTTTGTGAATTTGGTCTGTTTGCGAAATGTAAGGTGTATTATAAACTAAGGTTTGCTAACTGTCAAGAAAATGGAATTTTTTAAAAATCAAAAGAAGTCGGTACAATTTCTGTAGCTAGAAAATTGTACCGACTTCTTCTAAAATTGCGATTTAAACTTTTAAAAAAGGTTTTGCAGAGTTGGAACTTCGCTTTCTTTTAAATATTCCAATTGGACAGATCCGCGATCACATTCAGAGTAAAATTGTTCAATTGAATTTGTTTCGCACAATTCCGGCAGTGTAGAAAGTGTTTGATCGATGGCCTCTAGTCTAGCATGAGGCATAAAAGTACAGAGAACCTCATGACAACCCTGCCAGTCCTCTTTTATTTCCTTGCAAAGTTCCTGTGCATGGTCATAATCCCCAGAAACCGAGACTGACTTTGCATTTGCAAGTTCCTGTATCATATTGTCTGTATACTGCAAAGTTGTGTGCATTCCCAGATTGCAGACTACGCCCAGCAGAACCGCAAGGATACCGATGATAACAAGCCGATTCATACTTTGCCTCTTTTCTGAATAATCTGATAATTACCGCTGGTGTCGGCAGTCATGATAAAAATATCTTTTGGCTGCAGCTGTTTGCTCTTCAAAATATTCTGTAGCCAAATACGGTTCTTATTGCAAAGATTGAGTGAAGAATCATTGATTACCCCATCGCTGACGACAACAGTTTCGAATCCGGAATCAGTTTGAGCAACCCCAAGAGCTCCTGCAGTTGGGGTTTCTTGTTCAGGCTTTTTTAGAATGCTCATTTTTCCGTTTGTTTCAACGATGGCGTAGGAAACATCAGAAATATGGAAAACATTTTTTTGCCGGATCGCTTCAAATAAATCTTCTGTTGTCATTCGGAGGCGGTGCATTTCCTGCGGCTGAATTTTGCCGTCTCGAATGACAATGATGGGCTTTCCACAGATCATTTCACGAAATCTTCCGCTTTTCATCATGATAAAGGATGCACCCACTTCACAAATTGCCAGAACGGCGATTGGAATAAATCCGCTTGCGAGGGGCTGGCCGGTATCCTGCATTGGAATGGCCGCAATATCAGAAATTAAAAGGGTCACTACCAATTCGCTTGTCTGCAGTTCACTGATCTGTCGTTTTCCCATGAGCCTAACTGCTGCTATAATCACTATGTATAGCAGTAGTGTACGGATTAAAGAAATCATCATAAATACATCACCAGATTTATTATGAACAAAAGGGCAAAAGCTATTCATGTTTGGCAAAAGATTGTAATCTGTTTTTTCAGATGATATAATATAAAAGTTCGTATAAACGTCTTTATGAGCAGAAATTTTAAATGGAGGGATTTATTTGCCTGCACTTTCAGTCATTGTACCGGTATATAACGGTGAAGAAAAACTGAATCCGTGTGTAGAGAGTATTCTGAAGCAGAGTAATCCTGATTTGGAATTACTGTTGATCAATGACGGTTCAGAAGACCATTCACTAGAATTTTGCCATCAGTTTGAACGTCAGGATCCCCGTGTTACCGTGTATGATAAGCCTCATGGTGGAAAATATGACTGCTTTAATTTTGGAGCAGTTCGCGCAAGGGGAGACTATCTTCTGTTTTTGCCGGGAGAAAGCTGTCTGATGCAGGAAGCTGCTAAAACACTTGTTTCCTATGCTCAGCGTGAAAGAGCAGATCTTCTGCTCTTTGGGGAAGTGACGGCCTCTGGGGAGAAAAATTCTCTTCCAATCTCAAAGGACACTTCTGATCCTAAAATCTGTGAGTTGGTACAAAATGCGTTGGTAGGGCCGGGAACAAGGGAACAGGAGTGGAGAAAAGTAAAAGGCTTGGATTCTCCATGGAGAAGACTTTATCGGCGAGAATGGTTTTTAGAAAACCATCTGCACTTTTTTAAAGCGACAGAGCTTTTTCCACCGGCATTGCCGGCAGCGATTATCGCACATTATACTTCGCATAAAACCGTTCTTTTGCCGGAACCATTTGTTGCTTTTCAAAAATCTCAGACGGAAATTTTGGAGCAGAAAAAAAGCCTGATCGAACGGTACCAAGCTTGCTTTGAGATGGTAGCGGATTTTTTAAAGCAGCAGCATGCTTATGAGCATTTAGAAAAACGCCATCTTGCATGGTTTTTGCTGGAGGCAGGAAAGTCTTGTTTGGAAGAAGCGGTTAAAAGTTCTTTGGAGAATCGGGAAAAACTATATGACCGCTTGAAAAAGATTCTTAGAACTCCTTTGATGATTCGAGCAATCCAGTCGGATTTTCAAGATGGATTTTCCCGAACAGAAAAAAGGATGCAGAGAATCTTGAGAATAGATCATTTTCATTTGATTGGATCATACTTTCGTTATCATATTCGGCAAATGACTTAAATTTTGACATTAATGGAGGAATATCCATGATTTTAAAAGAATTGATAAAGAACCTGCCCTGCAGTTTAAAAGGAGACAACACCGCCGAAGTTACGGGTGTCGTTTATGATTCCAGAAAAGTTGTGAAAGGCAGCGTCTTTGTTTGTATGGTAGGCCCAAATTTCAATGGGCATCAGTTTGTGAAACAGGCCCAGGATACCGGCGCTGCAGCCGTTGTTGTTCAGGAGGAAGTACAAACGCTTTCCTGTGCCGTTATAAGGGTAGAAAATACAAAATATGCGCTTGCTGTATTGTCGGCAGCATGGTTTGGAAATCCTGCCCAGGAACTCACGGTAATTGGAATCACCGGAACAAAAGGGAAGACAACTGTCAGCTACATGGTACACTCTATTTTAGAGAGTGCGGGAATCCACACCGGAATTATCGGGACGATCGGTACAGTTATCGGAGACCAGATTACAAAGACAGAGAATACAACGCCTGCCTCTTATGAGATTCAGTCGGCTATGCGTCATATGGTGGAATCCGGCTGTAAAGCCTGTGTGATCGAGGCAAGTTCCATTGGCCTTCGGGAGTATCGGGTCAGCGGTTTTACGTTTGATATTGGTTTATTTACGAATTTTTCTCCCGACCATATCGGCGGTGTAGAACACAAAGATATGGAAGAATATCGTCGTTGCAAAGCAATGCTGTTTCAGCAGAGCAAGTTGGGGATTATTAATCTCGATGATTCAAATTGGAAGGGAATTGTTGAGGGGCATACTTGCCCGCTCGAATTCTACGGATTTTCAAATAAAGCCGAGCTGCGCGCTTCCAATGAAAAACTGGTTTCTCGCCCGGGTTATCTTGGCGTTCAGTTTGATTTGGAGGGAGTAGTTAACGCTAAAAATATCACGGTGGATATTCCAGGAAAATTCAGCGTTTATAATGCGCTTTCTGCAGTGGCGGTTTGCCGTCATTTTAATGTTTCGGAAAAAGCAATCCGAGAGGGTCTCGATACGGTTAAAGTAAAGGGCAGAGTAGAGCCTGTTCCTGTGCCCGGCAATTATACGCTGCTGATTGACTATGCCCATAATGCGGTCAGCATGGAAAACATTCTGACTACTTTGCGGGAGTATCAGCCGCATCGTCTGATTTGCCTCTTTGGAGCGGGTGGAAACCGTCCGAAAATTCGTCGGTATGAAATGGGCGAAATGAGCGGAAAATTTGCGGATTTGTCCGTTGTAACCGCAGATAATTCCCGCTTTGAAAATGTGATAGATATTATTGCTGATATTGAAGTTGGATTGCATAAAACCGACGGAAAGTATCTAGTCATTCCGGATAGAAAAGAAGCAATCCGCTACTGTATGGATCATGCACAAGATGGGGATATTGTTGTTCTCGCCGGAAAGGGCCATGAAGATTATCAGGAAATTAAGGGTGTAAAATATCACCTTGATGAACGTGAAGTTGTCCGTGATATTCTAAAGGCGGAAGGGAAGGCGTAAAGAATTTTATGCAGATGACGGTAAAAGAAGCTGCAGAGGCTTGCGGCGGAAAGATTCTCTGCGGAGATCCGACAGCGTTGATTACATCGGTCTGTACGGACAGTCGGCAGGCGGGGGTAGGGTCGCTTTTTGTTCCGATCCGCGGAGAACGAACCGATGCGCATATTTATATTCCGGCAGTTTTCAAAGCAGGCGCTGTTGCTACTTTCACGCAGAATCACCAGTCGATGCATGACAGTCGTGTGTGGATTGCGGTGCCGGATACCTTGAAAGCACTACAAATGCTTGCCGCTGCTTATCGTAGAAAGTTTTCGCTCCCGGTGATTGGAATTACAGGGAGCGTAGGGAAAACAACGACCAAGGAAATGGTGGCGCTGGCGCTTTCTTCTGAGCTCAAGGTAATGAAGACACAGGGAAACCAAAATAGCCAGGTGGGCTTGCCGCTTACGATGTTTCAGCTAGAAGAGGATCAGCAGGTGGCAGTGATCGAAATGGGAATGAGCCAATTTGGAGAGATGAGCCGTCTTGCAAGAATTGCAGCACCCAAGTATGCGGTAATGACGAACATCGGAATTTCTCATATTGAAAATTTGCATACGCAGGAAAATATTTTGGAACAGAAACTGCATATTATCGATCAGTTCCAAAAAGATTCCGTTCTTTTCTTAAATGGGGAAGATCCGCTTTTAGCTTCTTTGCGAGGAAAGCTCCCCTTTGAGGAAATTTATGTTGGGACTTCTGAAGAGTGTGATTATCGGGCCAAAAACATTCGAATGGAAAATGGACATACCTGTTTTCTTGTAAGTCACGGAAAAGCGGAGTGGCTGGTTGATCTGCCGGTTCTTGGAACCCATCATGTGATCAATGCAATGCTGGGGATTGCAGTGGCTGAAAAATTGGGAGTATCCGCTCAAAACGCAATTTGTGCTCTGAAAAATTATCATCCGCTCGCGATGCGTCAGCAGATTCATGAAGCAAACCGTATTACGATTATTGATGATTCTTATAATGCCAGCCCAGATGCAGTCAAGAGCAGTTTGGAAGTGCTTTCTTCTTTTAACAAGGGAAGACGTGTAGCGGCACTTGCCGATATGTTGGAACTGGGAGAATGCTCTCAGAAAGCACATTTTGAGTGTGGAATCTGCGCGGCGAAATTCGGCGTCGATTTTCTGGTTACGGTAGGGGAACGCGCAAAAGAGATTGTAAAAGGGGCGCTGAGGATAAACTCTAAACTTGAATATAAAGAGTGCGAAACAAACAAGCAGGCAGTAGAGACATTGAAACAATATTTGACTGCCGGAGATACTGTTTTAGTGAAAGGTTCCCGCAGCATGCATACAGATGAAATTGTGCGGGCTTTACTATGAAAACAGAAGAATCTTTTTCTTAGAATAAAAGTAAAAGCAGCAGCCTTTGCGGATTGTGCAGAGGCCGCTTTTTCTTGTTATGAATGCCATGAAAACGGTTGACAACAAAGGTGAGATATGATATTATATTCAAGTCGGAAAATTGAAGATAAATGCGAGAGTGGCGGAATTGGCA
>DHOF01000106.1:761-4456 GCA_002411615.1 Ruminococcaceae bacterium UBA5397 | reverse complement strand
GGTCCATGTGAAAGCAATTTCATGGGGGTTCAAGTCCCCCCCCTCGCACCAAATAAAAATCCAAGTACAAGTTCAACTCTTGTACTTGGATTTTTTTGTGCGTAAAATATTTCTGAATGATTGCCTGACGTCAGATAGAAAAATTAAAATAGTATCTTGACAAAGCTGAAAAAGCGCGCAATAATAAATTGAATCTAATTTTGAATGCGATTCAATTTTTAAATGAAGGTGGAAATTTATATGAGAAACATACAGATTTTGATCTTTGAAATTGTAATTGTCGGTTTAATGGTATGGTTTGGATTTTCCGAGCACAAGATACTTTTCCTGCAGGGCCCACGTTCAGCAACAATTAGTCTTGGCATCATTGGAATGCTCCTCTGTACATTGAGTGTTGGTAAATTCGTATCCGCTGCACCAGCCCATCCATTAACAATTTTGGGCTATCTATTTGGGACTATCGCAATGCTTACCTTTTTGTCTCAGGTATTTAGATGGAAGCTCCCGTTTATAGGAGATGCACATACAGCACTGATTATCCTAGCGGTCTGCATGATTGCAAAATCAACTATTGCTAGGTTTAGTTACCTGTTGGCGAAATAGGAGGAAAAACAAAAACACTATGAGAAAAGATATTAAAAATCAAATTATAGATGCTACCATTGTTTTGATTGAGGAAAATGGCAGTAACACGGATAAAATCACGATTCAAAATATATGTGATCGAGTCGGAATCGGATCAGGTTTAGTAAATTATCACTTTCAAACAAAAGAAAATTTAATTGCCCAATGTGTTCAAAAGATGATTGGAGATGTAATAGGAAAATTTGACACGGTATATAATGCGCTGAAAGATATGACACCTGAAGAAAAACTCCGATTTATGGCAAAATCAACCTGTTCCTATCTTGTATCGCATGAAAGCATTTCGCGAATATCAATTTTATCTGATTTAAATAACAATAGTCTGAAAGATAATACTTCACAGACGGTATCGGCGTATTTTCCATTGATTCGGAAGGTATGCTTGGATTCTATAAGTGATCAAGAAGTAAAAGAAAAAACTTATCTCCTGACACTGACGCTGCAGACAGCTTTTCTGCGTTCCAATTCGTTAAAAGAAGAAATCGGATTTGATTTTAAAGATGAGCAGCAGCGGGCAACTCTCGTTGATAAAGTGATTGATTCCTTTGTTTTTTAAGGGACAGGACAGATTCCCATGAAGGCATGACGCATTCGTAGTTTTGCATACATGTATCCTTTTGCGCCCGCATTTTATCCAGTATCTTTATTTACCTAACAATGCAAAGAAAAATCCGATAAATGCTGAATAAAATGGCGTTTTTGGGGCTCTCGTTTGTTATAATATTGGCCAAATTAGCTGATATGGCATAATAAATGGCGTAATTGATATTCAATGCCCTGCTCGCTTATCCTTTAAGCTGAAAACGATAATACAGATGTAGCCTTCTTTCAGATATGGAAAAGGGCGTTTCATTTCTATGAAACGCCCTTAAGAATTCTTTGGATTTCTTTACTATCAGAGTTAACACTATGCCTATAAGCTTTTGGCATTACTGACTTTTTGAATAAATGCCATAAGAATACTTGCACCATGCTGAGTCCAAATGTAATTACATTTGGACTTTTTTACGTTGAAGACTTAATAGTCTCCGCGTGTTAAATTATCCGCGTAATTTCGCAGACTTTCGAAAGAATTGACATTAAAAGACCGGGTGCTGATTTGCTGCCGAACCGTCGGCGGAAGATTATCAAAATAGGCCTTTGCTTCCGGGTTATCCTTGAGCATTTCAAACATGTTTCCATATTTTTTATCCATAAAAACACCTCCGAAAAGAGTATGGACAAATGAAAGCAAAAAATACCATTTTAAAAGGAGAAAAAAGTGGTTATTAATTAGGTTTTATTACTAATATCAAAAAGGAAAAGAAGGATTGGCGCTCTTTTCAACCCAAAATCCTATGATCAGTTGTAAAATTAAGATCAATGGAATTCCAATCATAAATTTTAATTTTCTGGTTTTGTGATGAAAAATCAGCATAGAAAAAAAGATTCCGAGACTGCCGCCTAAGATTGCCAAAATAAAAAAGGTCCGTTCTCGAATTCTCTGTTTGTTTCGTTTTGCGGCACGTTTGTCGTGAAATAGAAGGGCAGAGGAGAGTAGGTTGATAAAAAGCAGATAACCGATTAGAAATTTTTCCAAAAGCACATAGTCCTCCGTTCTAAAAAAATAAGATTGTCCCTATATATGATAGTACCGGATACTCTGATCGAAGTCAAATAATGAGGAGGATGTAAAAATGGTGTTTTCAATTCACAAGCATACTATTTTACTTGGAATTTTAGCATTAGCGTTAGTTGTTATTATCTCAATGACTTTTGGAAGACGAAATGGGGAAGTGACTTCCAGCGCTTTACAATCGGATTCTTCTAAGAGTACATCCGAATCTTTGCCTTCGTCTGCTGTAACCGCTGCCGAGTCATCATCTGCAAGCAGCAGTACAGATGAAATGCGGGCTGTTTGGGTCCCTTATATGACGCTGGATATGAGTCGTGAGTCGGATAAAAGTGAACAGGCCTTTCAGCAGAAATTTGACAAAATTGTAGAGACGGCTAAACAGAATGGTATGAATACCCTAGTTGTTCACGTAAGGCCGTTTGCCGATTCTCTTTACCCAAGCGCATATTTTCCATGGTCACATTTAACCGGCAGTACGCAGGGCGTAGATCCAGGCTATGACCCGCTTGCCTATATGGTTCAGAAGACACATGAGGAAGGGCTGAAATTTCATGCGTGGCTTAATCCACTGCGCATTCAGGTGAATCAGACACCATCTATTTTGTCGGAACAGAACCCTTATAATCTTTACCGTTCCAAAGAGGAAACTGCCGACTATGTGGTGGATTGGGAAAATGGAAAGTATTTTAATCCGGCGTACCCGGCAGTGCGAAAACTGATTGCAGATGGAGCTGCAGAAATTGCCCATAATTATCCGGTCGATGGAATTCAGTTTGACGATTATTTTTATCCGACCGATAAAGAAGACTTTGATCAAAAAGCTTATCAAAGTTATTGTAGCGGGCAATCCGAAGGCAGTCGTCTGTCCCTCTTAGATTGGCGTGCAGCCAATATTAATGCGATGATGACAGAAGTATATCAGGCAATTAAAAATGTTTCTGCACAAACTGCTTTCGGAGTGTCACCGCAGGTAAATTTAGAGAACGATCGAAAAATGGGAGCGGACGTTGCAGCATGGGGGCAAACAAAAGGCTATGTGGATTATATTTGCCCTCAAGTTTATGTGAATTTTAATCATCCGGTTCTCCCATATGAGAATGCGATTGAAACGTGGAGGAATTTAGTAACACAACCGCAAGTAAAGCTTTATTTTGGGTTGGGACTGTATAAAACAGATTCCAATGCGGACAGCGGTGCATGGGAAAATAGCACGGACGTGATGGCGAGGCAGGTAGAGGCAGGCCGTGCGGCTAAATGTGATGGCTTTATGTTTTACGCTTATGATGACTTCCTGGCTCAGGAGAAGCAGCAGGAGGTAGCAAATGTGGTCAAATTGTTTCAATGATCATCTTGTAAATGATAGGGAGCAGTGGTATACTAAATCCCACGGAAAATCAAAATAAAGGATGGTTATTATGCAGCAAATTTTAGGAAT
>DHOF01000106.1:0-507 GCA_002411615.1 Ruminococcaceae bacterium UBA5397 | reverse complement strand
AGGACATGCCAATCAAAAGCTCAAAAAAATTCATTTTTACCAATATGGAACTTCTGCATCGGTTGGGAAAGATAGTGATTTAGCTAAAAAATTTTATTCTGCATTTGGAGAGTGTCTAGCGGAGCAAAAGCCTCTTACACACGAGCAACGTGTAGATGATGATTTTATGGAAGCGATGCGCAGAGAAAAAACATGTGCAGAGATGGAATATGAAAAAGATGCACCGGCGCTCCACTTCTTAGGGGAGATTGGCAATCCGGATTTTTTAAAGATTGGGTATGATCGTTTATTCCTTTGTAAAGAAGATGGGCTGCTTTTTATTAGCTTTGAAGGACAATATCAAAATGACCCGGTCTTTCTTAGAAATGTGGATTCTGTCTTTTCTTGCCTCGAAGAAAAATAAAAAATTTTAACTAATAAAAGGGATCGCTCTCTGGAGCGATCCCTTTTATTAGTTTTTTATAAAAAGACACCCGGATGATTTTTCATCCTTTTTGCAAATAATCC
>DHOF01000016.1 GCA_002411615.1 Ruminococcaceae bacterium UBA5397 | reverse complement strand
CAGGTCATCCCCATGGAGGACATCAACCTCCACTTTACAGGCGATTTTCATGCCATCGGCGCTGCAAATAATCTTTTGGCCGCCCTGATTGACAACCACATCCAGCAGGGAAATGCACTCAATATCGACGTGCGCAGGATTGTCTGGAAGCGCGTCGTTGATATGAACGACCGCCAGTTTCGCCACATCGTCTGCGGCCTTGGCGGAAAAGCCAACGGCGTTCCTCGTGAAGATGGCTTCGATATCACGGTAGCTTCGGAGATCATGGCGGTGCTGTGCCTCTCTACCAGCCTTTCAGACCTCAAAGCGCGGCTTGCAAAGATGGTGGTCGCCTATACGAGAAACGACGAACCTATCACGGCTCACGATCTTCATTCCGAAGGTGCCATGGCAGCTCTTTTAAAGGACGCCATCAAGCCGAACCTTGTACAGACGCTGGAACATACGCCCGCCCTGATTCACGGCGGCCCCTTTGCCAATATTGCCCACGGCTGCAACTCCATCTCCGCCACACAGACTGGATTAAAGCTTGCCGATTATGTGGTGACGGAAGCCGGATTCGGTGCCGATCTGGGCGCTGAAAAATTCATCGATATCAAATGCCGCGCCGGCGGATTCACCCCTGATGCAGCGGTGATCGTCGCTACTGTGCGCGCATTAAAGCATCACGGCGGCGTGCAAAAGGCAGATCTTGAAAAAGAAAATCTCACCGCTTTGGAAAAGGGACTGCCGAATCTTCTGCGTCATGTAGAAAATATAACAAAAGTGTTTGGACTTCCTTGCGTAGTCGCAATCAATGTCTTTCCCACCGATACTCCTGCTGAATTAAACCTTATCGAGCAGAAATGCCGCGAATTAGGCGTCAATGTAGCATTGAGCGAAGTCTGGGCAAAAGGCGGAAAAGGCGGAGAAGCGCTGGCAAAAGAAGTTCTGCGGCTCTGCGAAACAAAGAGCGAGTGTCGGTTCTGCTATGACGTAAACGATTCGATCCTGGACAAACTCAACGCCATTGCAAAAAAGATTTATCACGCGGACGGAGTCGATCTAACGGGTCCTGCCAAAAAGCAGCTCAAGCTTCTTACGGATCTCCATTTTGATAAGCTGCCGATCTGCATGGCAAAAACCCAGTACTCCTTCTCGGACGATGCAGCGCTTCTCGGCGCACCCGACGGTTTCCGCATCACGGTGAAAAACCTCAAAGTCAACGCCGGCGCTGGATTTTTGATGGCGCAGGCCGGTGACATTATGACAATGCCGGGTCTGCCAAAAGTTCCCGCCGCAGACAAGATCGACATCGACGAATCCGGAAAGATCACCGGCCTCTTTTAAAAAAAGTCAGGCAGCACGGGGGGCATTTCAAAGGTACTTTGGGCTCATAGAAAGCAAATAATGGGATGACGCTAAAAGGCGCCGAATTTTATCCATATCGCCGGAACCAATAGAAAAGGTTCTGCTGAGGCGACGCTCTCTTTACCAAGCCGGCGATGTTCAAAATTATTTTTAGAAACCCACTGATACAATTTTCCCCAATAAAAGAGGGCTGCAGTGACTCTGCAGTCCTCTTTTATAAATGGGTTTCCAAAACCTGATCGATGGAAAAATCATCGACCTGAAGATAATACTGGGCACAGTCTATCAGTGCCTGCATGGGTATAATCCCCACAATCTCGCTGTTAAGAACCCTGGCTCCATATCTTCTGGCCTCCATTTTGATTGCTTCAAAAACGCTGTATATGGAGCTTTGCGTATAATCGGTCAAATTCATGGTGACCTGTGCAAGGCCTCGTTCGTCCAAAGAAATCCCCATTGCCTTCACAAACCGATATCCGCCGTTAATACTGCGCACTCTTCTGCTGATCTTTCTCGCAATTTCCACATTCGGCGTATCGAGATTCACATTAAAGCAGATCAGCGGCATCCTTGCGCCGATTGCTGTGGCGCCGCCGGTAGGATGCATGGTGGAAGGTCCGAAATCCGGTTTCCAGCGAGGATCCTTCATCTTTTCTGCAAGGCCCTCAAACTGGCCCTGCCTGATCGCTGCAAGGTCTGCACGATAGGGAGCAGAAGCACTGCTTTACTATATGATCGTACAGCGCAGCGCCACTCTGCAAGAGCTGACTGCTCTTCTTTGGGAAAGCTATGATGACGTTACAGGACTTAAAAATCTGCGCAATGCGCTTTATACTCTGAAAAAAGTTCTGGGGGGTGAATTTCTGACCTCCCCTCAGAAATCTCTTGTCATTATCAACCCGGATTGGGAATACACCTGCGACTATGACCGCTTTATTCAGGATGGCGATTTTTCCGCTTATGCAGGTCCCTTTTTGCAGGGCTTTTCCGTAAAGCACGCTTTTTCCTATGAAGAATGGTTCAGCCGCACCCGTGATAAACTGCATGAACAATATCTGCATAAGATTTCGGATCAGGCGCAGGCCTGCTTGAAATGCGGCAACCGGAAGCAGGCGATCTGCTGGGCGGAAGAATCTCTGCGGGAAGACCCCCTCGACGAAACCATGTGCGCTTTTCTCATGGAGCTTCAGCGGCAGGAAAAGCAATATGTGCGCGCTGCCCAGATCTATCAGGATTTAAAGAAGCGTCTTTCAGAGGAATTGGGAACCGAACCCATGGAAACAACTACCGTCCTTTATTATGAGATCATGAATGAATGGAACGATACCACACTTCCCCCCGAGCATTCCTCTTCTGTGCCTGTTCTGGTGGGCCGCGAAAATATCTATGCTCAATTGCGGGCTGCGCTGGATTCTTTTCGCTTAGAGGCTACTCGCCACTGTTCTCAGCTTTTAATGGGAGATATAGGCTCCGGAAAAGGAGAAATGATCGATTATCTGCTGCAAAGTATCGATTTATCTTCTTTTCTTGTGATTCGCTGCGCGTGCCTGCAATCCGAAAAGCTGATGCCGCTTGCCCCTTGGGACCGTGTCATGCTCCCTCTTGCAGAACTGATTCAGCGGGAAAATCTCTCTCTTTCAGGGCCAATAAGGGCCCGCCTCGGCCAAGCTTTTTCGGTTTTCCGCGAAGGCGGAGAAGCAGGGGATACGCGTCTGCTTCGAAAATTAGGCGAACCCCTAAAAGATAGCCTGATGATTATGCTGGGGATGCTTACTAGGCAGCACAAAATCCTTTTGATTCTCGAAAATCTACAGTGGATGGACCCAGACAGTCTTCCTCTGATGGACACCGTTATGCGGCATCTCGGAACCGGCGGCTTAATGATGATTTTAACCTGCAGCGGCGGCGGAAGCCCCTCTCTACAGAAATCTCTGCGGTGCGATGCTGCGGATAATCTTCTGCAGGAACATTCGCTGCTCCCTCTCACGCGGAAACAGACCGACACGCTCATCCAACATGAACTCGGCAAAGGCGCCGCCCTGCAGCTACAAAGCTCTTTTTATGATGAAACCGGCGGAAATTTTTCTCTTTTGATGGAACTGTCCCATGCTTTTCTACGCAATAGCAGCACCAAAGAGACACTTAACAATCTTGATGATATTCTGATGGAATGTCTATCCGGGCTGGACGAAAACACCATTCACATTGCCGAGCTCATCTCTGTTTTTCAGCAGGATGCTCCCTGCGAAATTCTGCTGGAACTTCTCAGTGGCAACGAAGCCGCTCTTTCTTCCGGATTAGAAGAACTTCTGCGCCGCCATCTGATTGAGGAATACCGGGACGGCAGCGAAATCACCTATCGATTTTTTCATGAACGCATCCGGAAACTAATCTATGACCGGCTCAACTATTTTCAGCGCAGTCCCCTGCATCTGCGGATTGCGCAGCTTTTTACCGGAGACGGACTGCTGGTGCAAAGCGATATCTGCCGCCG